>CABUTN010000029.1 GCA_902494565.1 uncultured Collinsella sp.
CGAGCGGTTAAAAGCGGCCACGGAATTTAAACGGCTGAAAAAGGGGCATCGACCTGCGCCGATGCCCCCAACATGGACACACATTTTGTCCTATAAGCCAAAAAGGCCGCCTAGGACCAAACAATACGTCCTAGGCGGCCTTTTTGGCGCACATCAGCGACCGTAAGAGATATCGGAGCACAACGCCCGTTGCCGCTCCACAGCAGTCGATCATCACATCGGTGATCATGCCGGCGCGTCCCGGCACAAAGAGCTGAATCGTCTCGTCGATCGAGGGAATCAGCAGCAGGAACACCGCCGTGGGCAGCAGCACGTCAAAGGTGCGCCGTCCCTCAAAATCAAAGGCGTGCGTTGCCAGGATGCCGAGCACCATATACTCGGTAAAATGCGCGCACTTGCGAACAACAAAGTTGGTCACCCATTCATATGGAAGTCCCACGCCGTGCAGGAAACCGCGGATAGCTTCCATAACCGTTAGGCTCAGCGAGCCCGACCCCGAGCCGGGAACCAGCGAATTGCCCCAGATCAAGAGCGCCATCAGGCAGGTTACAACCGCCCATTTTCGATTGATCTTAACCATGCAGAAGTTATGCCTCCGCGCGGAGCGGCGCGAAGCTGGCGGTACCGCCCTCGATAACGCTCAGGTAGGCACGGCCCGTACGCTTGGCGGTAGAGGACTGCAGGCGCTCGATCTCTTCCTCGAGGATCTGATTGACGCGCTCGTGACGACGGTTTTCCATAATGCCGGCGGCAATAGCCTCGGCCCGCTCGATGCTCTCGCGCGAGATACGGGCAGTATCCTCGGGGAACACAGCGCTGTGACGGCCGACATAGGCGGGGGCAGCAGGCTGAGAGGCAGCGACGGGAGCGGGGGCTGCAACAGGAGCGGGCTCGTCAATCTCATCCAGAATCGCGGTGGCGGCGGCCCACATGTCCTCGTGGCCCGAGTAATCGGCCATGGGGACATCAACCTCGAGCGAGGCGTCCGGAAGGTCGCCGGTGTCGATGCGATCTTGGGCATCAATCGATGCGGTGATGGCCGCAGGCTCATCGAGGTCATCGAGATCGATGTCCGCGGCACCGGAGATGATAGGCATGCTGGCAAGGTTTGTATTGTACGGCGCAGCCTCAGCCGCCTGCTGCTGGGCAGGAGCGCCCCAAAGCGAGCTCTCGGCGGCACGGCGGGCGGCAACGGCCTCCTCGTCCGCGGTCATGGCTTCATCAACGTACGAATTATCGGCAGAAGCGTTCGTGCCCGCCGAGGTAGCGCTGTAGGCGTTATTGGATGCCGCGTTGGCAACGAGTGCCACGAAAGCCGCCGTGCTGCCCGCAGGGGCGGCCTGGGAGCCCGATACGGCACGCGCCGCGGCGGCGATGTCGTCGCGATTGAAGGAGCCGGTCTGCCCGCCGTTGGTGAGCTCGTCGATGGCGACTTGATAGACGTCGCGCGAGTGTGCAGGGTCGCAGCTCACCGGCGAATCGTCGTCGAGCATACTGTCGATCATGGACCAAGCCTCGGCCTCGTCCATAGCATCTGCGGCTCGAGCGATGGTAGGGACACCATCATCGGCATGACGGCGCTGGAACGCACCAGTCAGGCCGGAAAGGAATGCCGAGGTAGACTGCTCCGCCTGAGCCTGAGAAGCAGAAGCCGCAGCGTAAGGAGTCGCATCCTGCTGCTGAGCTGGAATCGAGGCGGTCTTGAACTCGCTTTGATGCTGATTGAGATTGGCGGCACCGCCCATGGCATCGGGCTGGAACAGACGCTCTTCACGCTGCGCACGGTACTCGGAGATACCCAGCGAGGCGGCATAGATACCAACGCCCGTCACTGCGCCCACGGCGAAGGGAACCGCACCCGCCACGACCGTCTCGTTCACAGACGAAAACGGCAGCGTCGCGGCATACATAACCACGGGAGCGGCAAGGCCGATCCCGCACGAAAGTCCGGCAAGGACTGCTCGTTGTGTTGCATCAGAAGAAGCCATGAGCTCTCCCCATCTTCCAGCACCCAAATCGCATCATTCAGTTGGCTGCGCGAGAGAAGATGAAGCGGGGCTATGCCCCAAAGCAACGGTATATGGTTCGTTTCATCTGCGTTTTCCGTCGCGAAGCTTAAAAGCTATTATGCGAAACCGCCCCGTCGATTGCAAGCGACGATGTCGGATTGAAACGGGAAACCTGCTGCTCGTCGGTCTTATGGTTAAAAATAAGCGCGGAGCGACGATATGAAAAAGGGCCGAGGCTCAAAGCCCCGACCCTTTATCGAATTGATGACTATCGCTGCGCGTGGATGACAACCTAGAACGTCTGCTCGTAGTCGCTGTGCTTTTTGGCCGAACGCACCAGGAACTCTTGGTTGGTGTTGGTGCCCTTAAGACCCTTGATAAACGATGCGGCTGCGCGCTCGGTGTTGTTCATGCCGGCAAGAATGCGACGCAGGCCAAAGACAAACGGACGCATCTGCTCGTCGACCAACAGGTCCTCATTACGCGTACCGGAGGCAACGGGGTCGATAGCCGGGAAGATGCGGCGGTCGGCCAGGTCGCGGTCGAGCTTAAGTTCCATGTTGCCGGTGCCCTTGAACTCCTCGAAGATGACCTCGTCCATCTTGGAACCGGTGTCGATGAGGGCAGAGGCCAGGATGGTGAGCGAGCCACCGTTCTCGATATTGCGGGCTGCGCCCAGGAAGCGCTTGGGCGGATACAGTGCCGCCGAATCGACGCCGCCCGAAAGGATGCGGCCTGAGGCGGGCGCCGCCAAGTTGTAGGCGCGGGCAAGACGCGTGATGGAGTCGAGCACCACCACAACATCGCCGCCCAGCTCCACGATGCGTTTTGCGCGCTCGATGACGAGCTCTGCCACGCGAGTGTGGTTGTCGGCGGGCATATCGAAGGTCGACGCCACAACCTCGCCCTTGATGGAACGCTGCATATCGGTGACCTCTTCGGGGCGCTCGTCGACGAGCAGGCAGATGAGGTGCACCTCGGGGTTGTTAATCGAGATAGACTGGCAGATCTTCTTGAGGATCGTGGTCTTGCCGGCCTTGGGCGGGGACACGATCAGGCCACGCTGACCCTTGCCGATCGGCGACACGATGTCGATGGCGCGACCGGTAATGGAGTCCTTGCCGTGCTCCATGCGCAGCGGCTCGTTGGGATAGACCGGGGTGAGGTCGCCGAACTTAGGACGGTTGCGAATCTGCTCAGGGTCCAGACCGTTGACGGTCGTGATTTTGGCGAGGCCGGCGCGCTTGTCGCCGCCGCGCGAAGGACGAAGCGAGCCCTCGATGACGTCGCCCGTGCGCAGACGCGCGGAGCGGATGAGGTAGGCGGGCACGAAGGCGTCGTCGTTGGACTTCATGTAGCCATGGGCATGGATGATACCGGAGCTGTCCGGACGAATCTGCAGGATGCCCTTGATGTCGCGGAAGCCCTCGGCCTTCGCGGCGGTGACGTAGATCTCCTCGACGAGCTCGGCTTTCTTCTTGCCGGTCGTCTCAATCTCGAACTCCTTGGCCTTCTCGCGCAGCTCGGCGACCTTCATGGCCGCGAGCTCCTCGCGCGAAAGCGTGGGCTCGGTGGGAGCGGCATTACGCTCCTTGTTGCGCTGCTTGCGATCGCGCTGGCGGTTGCGGCGGTCGTTGTTGCGCTCGTCCTTGCGCTCGTTGCGCTCGTCGTTGCGCTTGTGCTGGCGACGGTTGGGGCGAGCGCCGTCTTCGGCCTCGGCGGGCGCGGCGCCATCGGTTGCGGCGGCATCGGCGTTAGCCGCAGTATCATCGCTGGCCTCGGCCTTGGAATCGCCCTGCAGCTCGGCCTCGGCCTGCTGCTCGGACGCCTTGGCCTTAGCGGACTTCTTACGACCGCGCTTGGGATTCTCGGACGCAGACTGTTCGACGTCTTGGGGCTCGGCGGCATCAGTCGATGCATCGGCGGTCGTCTCGGCGGAATCCTCGGACGCACCCTTCTTGGCAGTCTTGGCCTTGGACGTGCGCTTAGCAGCAGTACGATGGCTGCGACCAGGACGGACGTCGGCGGGCTCGACATCGGCGGGAGCGGCCTCGGAAGTCGTAGCATCCTGGACGGGTGCATCGGCAGCGGTTGCAGACTCGGCGGTCGCCGCAGCATCCCGAGCAGCTGCGGCTGCGGCTGCAGCCTTCTCTGCCTCGACGAAGGCCTTGGGCTTGCGGCCGCGACGGTGCGGGCGCAAAGCCGGATCGACAACGGGAACTTCGCTGGCCTCGACAGGCGCGGCGGGCTCAGCAGGCGATGCGCCCTCCCCTGCCGCGGAACGGACCGAAGCCTCAGTGAGCTCGGGGGTTGCCTGTTCAGCAACCTGCTCGGCCTTAACAGCCGTGCGACGGCGTGTGCGCGTTGCCGGCTTCTCGGTCGGCTGGTCGGCGGCAGGCGTCTCGGGCACAGACGGAGCTGCGAGCTCGGTCAGAGCCGCGGCCTCGCGCTCGGCAGCACGACGGCGGGCGCGCACCACCTGAGCCTCGCTAATCTGAGCCAACGCACGTGCCTGCGCGACCTCATCGGAAATCGACGCCGAGGAGTCAGCCGCAACGGTGCGCTTGGCGCGCGTCGTGCGCGTGGTGCGGCGCTTGGGCTTGGCGACCTCCTCGCCGTCAGCGGCAGACTTGGCCGTGCGGCGCGTACGCTTGGGCTTTGCCGGAGCAGCCTCCTCACCAGTTGCAGGCACGGCCTTCTCAGCCGCTACAGGCGTAGGCGTCGAAGCAGCCTTAGGCGTCTCAGGAGCCGAGACTTGCGCGGGCGCCGCAACCTGGTCCGACGCAACCGGTGCAGCGGGAGCGGCCTGCGTCGTCGTTATTTCGTTTTCTTGCTGTTGATCAGACACAGTGTTTGCTCAACTTTCTTTTCAAGCCCTGTGATCACATGCTCCCTGCATAAACCTTCAGGGCGGCTAAACAGTCTAGCTCCGTCAAATACCGACGGACATCATTGATCTGTATCGAGATATTTGCGTCATATACGCAGCGTTAGTGTAACACAACCGCCGCCACCTGCAACTTAGTCATTGGGGACGTTCTTAAACGACTAGTCAAAAGGGACACTCTTCCCCTAAGGCGCCTTGAAATGAAGCGAATAGGGATCAAATCCTTGGCGTCGGGATTCGCCGCGCCACGAATCGCGCCCATCTACTTCGTTTACCCCCGAGCCCCTGACCATACCCTTGTTTTTTCAAAAACAACGAGTCTGCTACCTGCGGTTTTAATATCGTACTTTTCGGCATGGTTCGGGATATGCGTCCAAACGTAGGAGATGAGCCCAATTCGTGGCGGACGGTATCCCGCCACCCCTCCTCGAGACAAAAATGATCCGTTTTCCTCCGTCCCAAGGGACAATTTTCAAAACTATGCCAGATTACGGGGCCCGAATGATGCAAACCAACCATACCCTGCATTTTCAAGAAACAATAAACCGTCTACCTGCAGTTTTATTTTCACTGCTTTCGCCATGGTCGCTAGGCAGCGATTCAGCCCCGTAAAGCGGTATAGTTGCTTTTTTGTAGCATTTTCCAACACGCCCAAAAGCCCCGCCAAACGAAAAAAGCCCGACCTCCGCATGGAGATCGGGCTTATAGGGCTCAGCAAAGCCGAACCTACACGGTCAAATGACTCGATGATTACATCTGCTCGGGCGCGGAAACGCCAACGAGGGTGAGCACCAGGGCGAGCGTCACACGGACGGCATCGCAAGCGGCCAGACGGGCACGCGAAAGCTCGGGGTCGACGGGACGGCCCTCGCTCGGCAGCACCTGACAGGCAGCGTAGAAGCTGTGGAAGTCGCCGGCGAGTTCCTCAGCAAAGTGCGTCAGACGGAACGGGGCGCGGTCGCGAGCGCAGCTGGCGATGAGGTCGGTGAGCTCGTTGAGCTTGCGCGAAAGGGCGAGCTCGGTCGGGTCGGTCAGCAGCGAGTAATCGACGTTCTCACCGATGGCCTTGGCGGCGACGGCCTTCATGCCCATCTCGTCAGCCTGCTCGGGCGTAACGTCGGCGGCACGGCGCAGGATGGAGCACACGCGGGCGTGAGCATACTGCACGTAATAGACCGGGTTGGAGTTGTCGCGCTTCTTAACGGCCTCAATATCGAAGTCGACCATCTGGTTGGAGCTCTTGGAGATGAGCGTGTAGCGGGCGGCGTCGGAACCGACCTCGTCGACGAGCTCCTGCAGGGTCACCATGGTGCCCTTGCGCTTGGACATACGGACGGGCTTGCCGTTGCGCAGCAGGTTGACGAGCTGGCCCAGCAGAACCTCAAACTTGCCGGGATAGCCAAGAGCGTCGCAGACGCAGCGGACGCGCTCGATGTAGCCGTGGTGGTCGGCACCCCAGATGTCGATGACGTGGTCGACGCGCTGGAACTTATCCCAGTGATAGGCAACGTCGGAGGCGAAGTAGGTGTACTCGCCGTCGGACTTGATCAGGACGCGGTCCTTGTCATCGCCCAGGTCGGTGGAGCGGAACCACAGGGCGCCGTCCTTGGTGTAGAGGTAGCCCATCTTGTCGAGCTTCTCAAAAGCGCGGTCGACGGCGGAGGTGCCGGCGGTCTCGCCCTCGGTGTCCTTCACGTACAGCGAACGCTCGGAGTACCAACGATCGAAGTCGCAATTGACGGCGTGGCAGAGGTCGCGCATGTTGTCGACCATCTTCACATAGCCGCGCTCGCGGAAGCTCTCCATGCGCTCCTGCGGATCGGCGTTGACCCACTTGTCGCCGTCGGTGCGCCAGAACTCGGCAGCCTCGTCGATGATGTAGTCGCCGCCGTAGGAGTCCTTGCCCAGAGTCTCGGCAAAGTTGTCCTGATACGGATGGGTCTCGGGGTGCTCGTCGTTCTCGTCGGCAACAAAGGCGTCGCGGTCGGCGATCAGCAGCTTGTGAGCCTCGTCGATATCCACGCCCTGCTTGGCGATGATGTCGGCAAGCTGCATATAGCGCGTGCTGATGGAGTTGCCGAAGGTGTTCATCTGAGAGCCGTGGTCGTTGATGTAAAACTCACGCTGGATGTCGTAACCGGCGTGGTCCATAACACGGCAGAGCGAGTCGCCCAGCGCGGCCCAGCGGCCGTGGCCGATGTGCATGGGGCCGACGGGGTTAGCGGAAACGAACTCGACCTGGGTCTTCAGGCCACCACCGACGTTGGACTTAGCGAAGTCCATACCCTTCTCGCGAGCCTCGCCAAAGATGGCATTCTTGACGGCAACGGAGAGGTAAAAGTTGATGAAGCCGGGGCCTGCGATCTCGACCTTCTCGATCGCGGGGTCCTCGGGCATATGGGCAACGATGGCCTCGGCGATCTTGCGCGGGGCGCAGTGGGCCAGCTTGGCGGACTTCAGGGCCATGGTAGAGGTCCACTCGCCATGAGAAGTGTCAGCCGGTCGCTCGATAGCGCAATCGTCAAGTTCAAATGCGGAAAGGTCGCCGGCCTCCTGGGCCGCAGCAAGCGCAGCGCGTACTAGCTCTTCAATCTTCTCGGGCATAGATCCTCCTTGTGTTAAAGCCCCCGAGCTCTTGGTCACTCGTAGGGCAAAAGCCAGAGTTTGTAGCACTCTATCACAAGCGGTAGCTACTATCGCAGGGTAAAGCTAATAGATATTGCATATGCACAAAAATGACTACAGCTTGTATGGAGTCACTCAAAGATGCCGGTCTGCCTGCAGATTATGCAGGCGTTGAAAATGCATAAAGGTGTGAATGAGCTGCGTCTGTTATCGAATACTCTTACCTATCAGAGTTGTGTGCTTTTCCTGCATAAAGTACGGGTTTGCGCACGTCAGCGTGTTATTCTAGACATACGTAAATTCGTATAAGTTGGAGGTAGCATGTTCTCAATCGGTCAACACGTCATTCATCCGGGCCAGGGAGTCTGCACCGTCGTCGGTTTTAGGGACGACACACCGCAGCCCATGCTGCTGCTCGAGACCAAGCAGGGACATGCGCAGACGATCCTCATGTACCCCGTGGCGCAGGCCGACCGTCTGCACGCCGCCATCTCTCAGCAAGATGCCGAGCACCTGCTGAGCCACTATGACGAGCTGGAGTGCGACACCTTTACCGAGCGCAACAGCTCGCTTGAGGAGACACACTTTAAGCAGCAGCTCAAGCTGGGCGCGCCCGAGACGGTCCGCGTGGCAAAGACCATGATGCACCGCATTCGCCAGGCCGAGGAAACTGATAAAAAACCCAGCTCCTACTACATGCGCGTACTCAAGGAGGCCAAACGCCGCTCCATCGAGGAGTTCGCCGTGGCCCTTGGCGTCACCGAGGAGGCCGCCGAAGCCCGCCTAGCCCAAGCCGCCCTCAACTAACCTGCCAAAAAGGGACAGGTTTATTTTGGCAGGTTTTATCTGGCCAAACGTCAACAAACAATCAGTAAATGGCCGAGTTCTCCGTTTTGTTTGTGAGCGCCCGGCCATTTTTCTATCGCCGTAGAAATGCGTGAAGCCCATTTGCGATGACATCATGCGAGGGGGACCGTCCAGATCGACGCAACTAACGCCCGCATCCACAACAAGCGCGCCCGTCTTGTTCAATTACCATTAAAAAGCATCAATTTGAAAACGCAATAACATTTCGGCAGGTAGCAGCTATGGTCGGTGAACTGAATCTCGACAACCGAAGCCTCCGAATGAGGTATCTTCAGCCCATCCAAGCTAAAGGAGGGGCCATGCCGAGAAAACCTCGTTCAAAGTCACCAACCGGTTATTTCCACGTCACGTTGCGTGGAAACGGAGGGCAATTGCTGTTTGACGATGCCGAGGACCGAATCGCCATGCTTCAGATCCTCGATGCGATTCTCCCCAAACACAATATCGAGCTTATCGCTTGGTGCCTTATGGGAAACCACATTCATCTGCTCATCGACGATCCGGACGACCGCAAGAGCGACGCGATGCACGCGGTAGCCGTATCGTATGCGGGCAGGTACAATGCGCGGACGGGACATATCGGCCACGTGTTTCAGGAGCGGTTTTGGGATTCGCCCATTAAGTCGGAAGTATATTTACTCGAGGCAATTCGATACATTCATCTGAATCCACAAAAAGCAGGACTGGCGGCATACGACGAATATCCCTGGAGCAGCCATCGCGAGTATCTAATGAGTGCCAGGTCACGGCCGCATGTCACCGGCAGCGTTGTCGGTGTTTTATTCCCAACACCTCGCTCATACCTTCAGCTCATGGAAAGTGCGCCGTCGCTTCCCTATCGCCCCAGCGCAACAGCCAAGGTTCGCGAGGAAGATCTATGCGAATTTGGCACGGCAATCGTGCAGAGTGTCGCAGGATGTGCTCCGACGGAACTCAAATCCGTCTCCAAGCCACTTCGCAATGAGGCGATTCTCGCGCTTCGAAAAGAAGGGTTAACGGTTAGGCAGGTTCAGCTGTTGACCGGACTGGGGACATGGATTATCAAGAACGCGTCCTAGCGTCGCGCTTGCCGAGTTACGAGTACGGCGAAGCGCAGCTGCCTGCCGCGAGGCGCCGCCATTCGCCAACGTCACCATGTCAAACAGAAAACGCTTCCGCTGAATAACGTCCAACGGAAGCGTTTTCCCAGATAAAACCTACCAAAAAAACCTGTCCCTTTTTGGCAGGTTAGGCCTGGAAGGTGTCGCGGTCGGGCGCGAAGGACTGCATGGCCGCGATGGTGCGGTCGAAAAGCTCGGGGAGCTCCCAGCCCAGCATCTCGGCGCCCTGCGTAATCACGTCGCGCGAGCAGCCGGCGGCAAAGCGCTTGTCCTTGAACTTCTTCTTGAGCGACTTGGTCGTAAAGTCCATGACGCTTTTGCTCGGACGCATGATAACGGCGGCCCCGATCAGGCCGGTAAGTTCGTCGCACGCAAATAGGATCTTCTCCATCTGCGACTCGGGCTTGGGCAGCGAGGCGTTGAAATCGGACGTGTGCGTCTGGATGGCGCGGATGAGCTCGGGCGATGCGCCCTCGCCCTCCAGAATCTTGGCAGCATAGATGGTGTGGTTCACGGGGTCGTCCTCATGCTCCTCCCAATCCAAGTCGTGCAGCAGGCCGACGATACCCCAAAACTCCTCGTTCTCGGGGTCGAACTCGCGTGCAAAGTAGCGCATGGTGCCTTCGACCGTCTCGCCGTGGGTGATGTGGAACGGATCTTTGTTGTGCTCGTTGAGCAGTTCGAACGCACGGTCACGGGTGATTCCGGCGGAAAGCGTCTGAGACATGGCAATACCTCCAGGTGAGTCGGTGCTAGGACACGGTGTCACTATCGTATATCGCCGCGGCTCAAGCCGAAAGGCAGAAAAGGCATACGGAGAAAAAAGCCGGGCGAACGCGTCGCCCGGCAAAACCGCAGATAAAACCTGCCAAAATAAACCTGTCCCTTTTTGGTAGGTTTAGGGGCGGACCTGGCCGGTGCCGCGGAGCTTGTATTTGTAGGTGGTAAGGGCCTCGGCGGCAAAGGGGCCGCGGGCGTGGAGCTTTTGGGTCGAGATGCCGATCTCGGCGCCCAGGCCGAACTCGCCGCCGTCAGTGAAGCGCGTGCTGGCGTTGGCGTACACGGCCGAGGCATCGACCGCATCCAGGAAGCGCTCGCAGGCGTCCACGTCCTCGGCGATGATGGCCTCGGAATGCATGGTGCCGTAGCGATTGATGTGCGCGATGGCCTCGTCCTCGTTCGCCACGACTTTCACACTCATCTCGAGCGCCAGGTACTCGCGGCCCCAATCCTCCTCGGTCGCGGCCACGCAGTCGTCGCCCTCGGCAAGACCGGCATCGGCGCATGCGGCGCACGTGGCCTCGTCACCGTGAATCAGCACACCGTGGTCGTGCAGCACGGCCACGACCGCCGGCAAAAACGAATCTGCCACGGCGCGGTCGACTAGCAGCGACTCGGCGGCATTGCACACGCCCACGCGCTGCGTCTTGGCGTTGACGATAATGTTGAGCGCCTTGTCAAAGTCGGCGGATTCATGCACGTAGATGTGGCAGTTACCCGTGCCCGTCTCGATCACCGGCACGAGCGACTCGCGCACGCAACGCTGGATCAGGCCTGCACCGCCGCGCGGAATGAGCACGTCGACGATACCGCGGAGCTTCATGAGCTCGCCAGTGGCCTCGCGGTCGGTGGACTCGATCATCGACACGGCCTCGCGCGGGAAGCCCTTGGCCTCGAGCGCATCGGCCAGCAGCTCGGCAATCATGGCACACGAGTGATAGGCCAGCGAGCCGCCGCGCAGAATGCAGGCGTTGCCGGTACGGATGCAGATGCCTGCGGCGTCGGCCGTCACGTTGGGGCGCGCCTCGTAGACCATAGCGACCAGGCCCAGCGGCACACTCACACGGGTCAGGTCCACGCCGCTTGCAAGCACGCGGTGGTCGAGCACGCGGCCCACGGGATCGGGCAGCTCGGCGAGCTTTTCCAGGCCGGCGGCCATGCCCTCGACGCGCTCGGGCGTCAGCAGCAGGCGATCAAGCAGTCCGGCCGAGGTGCCCGCATCGCGCGCGGCGAACATATCGAGCTCGTTAGCGGCGACGATGGAGTCGACACCGTTGCGCAGTGCTGCGGCCATGGCGCGCACGGCCTCCTGACGCTGCTCATCGCTCGCCGTGGCAAGCGAGGCCGACGCTGCCTTGGCGGCAACGGCAAGATCGTGGACATACGTGGCTATATCGACCGACATGGGCGGCCCTTTCTCCTAGAAGTTTGCAACCATGGTAGCCGATTTGCGCATGGCCTCGCCCACGGCGGTAGAATTGGTCAACCCGAAACACCGCAACGAACGGAAGACTCACATGTCCCTCATCACTTCGTACCACGTCCCCGGCCTGTATGTCGAGGACCACAGCATCGACGTCCCCCTTGACTGGCGCGGCCTGGAGCCGATGCTCCTGGCCGTCGGCAGCACCATGCGCCGCGGCGCTATGCCGGCACCCATCGCCGGCGCGCCCGAGAGCATCAAGCTCTTCTACCGCGTGGTTTGCGCGCCCGACCGCATCAACGACGATCTGCCACTGCTCCTGTTTTTGCAGGGCGGCCCCGGCGGCGAGAGCCCGCGTCCGCTCTCGCCCACGAGCGACGGTTGGATTGAGGAAGCCGTCAAGCACTTCCGAGTCGTCCTGCCCGACCAGCGCGGCACCGGGCGCAGCAGCTGTGTAGACGGGCGCACGATTGCCGCACTGGGCGAGCGCGCGACGGCGGACGGCTCCGATGCCGCACGCTCGCAGGCGGATTTCCTCAAGCGCCACCTCGCCAGCTCCATCGTGCGCGATTTTGAGTACCTGCGTCTGGTGGGCTTTGGCGGCAAGCCGTGGGTCACGCTCGGCCAAAGCTACGGCGGCTTTTTGACGTTGAGCTATCTATCGCTCTTCCCCGAGGGCGTGGCGGCGAGCTTTACCTGTGGTGGCATTCCACACGTGCCGGCGAGCGCCAGCGAGGTCTACGCGCACACCTTCCCGCGCATGGCAGCCAAGACGCAGCAGTATTATGACCGCTACCCCGCCGACGTTGAGCGAGTGGCAGCCCTGGCCGATGCGATCGAAGAGCAAAAGCCCGTGCTACCCGACGGCTCGCCGATGACGGTCGAGCGCCTGCAGCTCATGGGCAGCGACTTTGGCATGAAGCCGAGCTTTGAGCGCATGCACTGGATTATCGACCATGCGTTTGGTGATGGCGACGGCACGCTGGGCTGCGGTGCCTCAGTATCCGATAGCTTTTTGATGCGCGCTTTCGAGCGCACCAACACGCGCACGAATCCGCTGTACTGGACGCTGCAAGAGTTCATCTACGCCGATGGCGACACCATGCCCATTCGCTGGGCCGCGGCAGAGGAAAAGGCACACCGCGCCGAGTTCGACACGCTCGCGCGCCCGCTCATGTTTACCGGCGAGGCCATGTTCCCGTGGATGTTCGAGCAGATGCCCGAGCTCAAGCCGTTTAAGCCCGCCATGGACCTGCTGATGGAAGACACCAGCTGGGACAAGATCTACGACCCGCAGCGCCTAGCATGCAACGAGGTGCCGCTCCAGGCCGCGGTGTACTTCGATGACATGTACGTGGATTCGGGCCTGCAGCTCGACACGCTCAGCCACGTGGGCAACTCGCATGCCTGGGTGACCAACGAGTTCGAACACGACGGCCTGCACGGCAGCGCGGTATTCAAGCACCTCTTCGATGAAGCCCTCAACCGCGGAGACCTGCGCCAGATCTTCTAGCATAGGAGTGTCCCCACCTGCCAGCACAAAAAGAACGTCCCCAGGTGCCGGCACGAGAAAGACAGCGCTGCGGGAAACGATCCGCAGCGCTGTCTTTCTTTATGCAAATACAATCAAGTTGTCTCGATGGATCGCAGGCTTCTCGGCCAGGTTAGCGAGCAGGCGGTTGCTGGCGATCTGGTCCTGGCGGCGGCCGGCGGCAAGTTCCAGCACGTCCGAATCGGCCTCGGCGATACCGCGGGCGACGACCATACCGCTCGAATCGCACACGTCGAGCACATCGCCCTCGGCAAACGCGCCATCGACCTCGCGAATACCCACCGCAAGCAAGGAAGAACCACGGCTGACCAGCGCCTTCGCGGCGCCGTCATCGACCGTCACCGAGCCATGCGCCTTGTCGCCCAGTGCAATCCACAGCTTGCGGGGCGCAATGTCCAAGCGCTCCGCCGGCGGATCGAACAGCGTGCCCACGCTCTCGCCGCGGGCGAGGCGCACGAGCGCATCGGGCTCCTCGCCCGAGCAAATCACGCTCTGAATGCCCGCCGTCATCAGAATGCGGCTCGCGCGAATCTTGGTGATCATGCCGCCCGTGCCCACCGATGTGGAAGAATCGCCCGCCGAGGCGATAATCATGGCATCGATCTTATGCACGACAGGAACAAACTCGGCCGTGGGGTCCTCATGCGGATTGGCAGTATAGAGACCATCGATGTCCGAGAGCGTCACGCACAGATCGGCAGAAACCAGGCAGCTCACAAGCGCCGCCAGTGTGTCGTTGTCGCCAAACTTGATCTCGTCGACGGTGACGGTATCGTTCTCGTTGACGACCGGCACCACGCCAAGCTCCACGAGGCGCAGCAAGGCGTCGCGCGCGTGTAGGTAGGACGTGCGGCGGGCCGTATCGTGGCGCGTGAGCAGCACGAGCGAGGTGAGCAGGTCGCGCGCATGGAACTCCTCGTCGTAGGCCGACGAGATGATGCACTGACCGGCCGAGGCGCAGGCCTGCAGGCTCGGTAGGTCGCCGACCGGCTTGCGGTCGAAGCCCAACACGGGATAGCCACAGGCGATAGCGCCCGAGCTCACCACGACCAGACGCCAGCCGAGCTTGCGCAGCGCTGCGGCCTGATCGGCAAGTCCGCCGATAAAGGCGCGGTTGACCTTGCCATCGGCACCCACCACCGTGGACGAACCGATCTTTACCACCATCGTTTTATAAGAAGTCGTCATACGTCAAACCAATCAACTGTTCAGCGAACGGCCGAGCTGGCGCCCAAGGGAGCGTGACTCGCCCCTACCGCCCAAGGAATTAATGAGCCCAGGGAAAGGCAGAGGCCGCGGCCATGTTCTTGCGCACGAGCTCGTCGCGCACCTGAGCCAGGCCCTGCTCCATGCCCACCACATAGGTCTGCGGGTACAGGAAGCGCTTGAAAGCTGCGTCCAGATGATCGAGCGCCCAAGCACAGCGCTCGCGCGCGTCCTGGATGCTCTCACGCGGAGCCACCGCACTGCCGTCGCGCACGATCGGCACCAGCAGCTCACGATACTCAAGTTCGGACACGTCAGTCACCAGGGCGGCATCATTCACGGCCACGAGGGTATTGCCGCGCGCGGCGCCCTCCCCCGCCAGATGGTCCTCGTCGTAGATCATGTCGCAGACCGGGCCGCCAAAGCCGTCGTAATAACGGCGCACGCGTTGCACACCCGGGATCGTGCGCTTGTAGGGCTGCTCGGAGAGCTTGACCACCGGCGTCCATGGACCTGCCTCGCTCGCACGGCGGGCGGAAAGCTTGTACACGCCGCCCAGCGCCGGCTGGTCATAGCAGGTCGCAAGCTTGGTACCCACGCCAAAGCTGTCGATGGGCGCGCCCTGGTCGAGCAGCGACTGAATCGTGTACTCATCCAGATCGTTAGAAACCGAGATCCCCACATAGGGCAGGCCCTCGGCATCAAAACGGCCGCGAACATACTTGGAGAGCTTGGCGAGGTCGCCGGAGTCGATGCGAATGGCCGACAGGCGCTCGCCCACCGCCTCCATCTCCTTGGCAACCGTAATGGCATGCTCGCAGCCCTCGCGCACGTCATAGGTGTCGATGAGCAGCGTACAGTTCTTGGGGCTCGACTTGGCAAAGGCGCGGAAGGCCTCGAGCTCGGAATCGAAGCTCATCACCCAGCTGTGCGCATGCGTGCCAAAGACGGGAATACCGTAGCGGCGGCCGGCGAGCACATTGGACGTAGAGGAGCAGCCGGCAACGTAGCTCGCGCGCGCAACGGCCAGGCCGCCATCGGGACCCTGGGCTCGGCGCAGGCCAAACTCGGCCACGGGACGACCGTTGGCCGCCAACACCACGCGTGCCGTCTTGGTGGCAACAAGCGTCTGGAAGCCGACGATGTTGAGCAGCGCGGTCTCGAGAAGCTGGCACTCCAGCGACGGGCCGGTGACGCGCACCATGGGCTCGCGCGGAAACACGAGCTCGCCCTCGGGCACGGCGTCAATGTTCACGTGCGCACGGAAGTTGCGCAGGTAGTCGAGGAATGCAGGCTTAAACATCGCGCCGCCGGCCGGAGCCTGGAGCGAGGCGAGGTAGTCGATATCCTCGGGCGTAAAGCGCAGATTCTCGACCAGCTCGGGCAGCTCGGCGGTGCCGCACATGACGGCATAGGCGCTACCAAAAGGATGGTCGCGGTAAAACGCGGTAAAACAACCCTGCTCATTGGCCTTGCCGCTCTCCCACAGGCCCTGGGCCATAGTGAGCTCGTACAGATCGGTGAGCATTGCAATGTCGGTGGGATGCGAGATGTCGGTCAAAGCCATGGGGCGACCTTTCGGATGTGTGGTGCAGAATTTAAGGGTTGGACGAGAGCAGAGCATGCGGACATGACGCCCGATGCAAATCGGTTAGAGCAGGCCCATGCTGGTCAGGATCGTGTAGCCCATAAAGATGACAAACGCGATGAGGGCAAGGACAATGATGATTTTTTGAGCCGGCGCCATGCCAGGGATCTCGTTCTCGCCCGTAGGCTCCTTGGAGGTAACCATGCGCTGGGCAAAGGTCATCTCGTCACGGCTCGGCTTGGGCTCGACGGACTTGGGACGAGCGGCCTTTTTAGGCTGAGGTTTGGGCGCGGCAGGTGCAGGCTTCGCAGCAGCGGGCTTGGGTGCGGGCGCGGGCGCCGGCGCGGATGCGGCGTTCGAGGCGACCTCCTCGGCCTTCGCACGCTCGGCACGCAGGGCAGCCAGCTCCTCGCGCTCGCGACGGGCCTCTTCCCGAGCCTCGCGGCGGGCCTTCTCAGCGCGGAGCTCTTTCAACTCGGCGCGCTCCTCGTCGGACAATGGTTGGGACTCAAGCTCGGCCATGGTAAAGCCCTTTCTTTTAAAAAAAGCCGCCGACACAATGTCAGCGGCTTATCAAATCCAAGGGTGGAGACGAAGGGAGTCGAACCCTCGGCCTCTGCCATGCGACGGCAGCGCTCTCCCAACTGAGCTACGTCCCCAGGACAAGTCGATATTTTACCTACGGCTCGCCAACTGTCAACGCCCAATAACCAGTCTTTTTTGGACGCGGCTATTTTGGCAACTTTTCGAACAGGCGATCCTCTCGATGATTTTTTAATCCCCGTCCCAGAAAAATCATCGACGAACGCACTACTTTGCGCTGGTGAGGACGCCGGTGGTGTCGAAGGCCGGGGTGAAGCTCTCGTCTACCGCGCCGCCCTCTTGCCAGAACATCGTCGTAAAGCCCAGGTCGTCGGCATGGTCGAGCACCTGCTCGTACTCCTCGCGCGTCACGGCACGTGCCAGGTCGCCGCCCTGCTCGCGCATAAGCGCATTGGGCGTGTACTGGTTCATGACCGAGATCGGCACATCGCCCACCGTCTGCCACACTAGGTCCAGCACGCGACACGAATCGTCCGCATGCCCCGGAAGCACCAGGTGGCGCACGATGATGCCGCGCTTCATGAGCCCGCCCTCATCCACCAGCTCTCCCCCGCGGCGATCGATCTCGCGCGCCATCTGGGCCAGACCCGACACGGCCACGCGCGGGTAGTCCTTAATATGAGAAAGCGACTGCGCAAGCCCGGCATCGGCATATTTAAAGTCAGTGAGCCACACATCGACCAGGTCGCCCAGCGCCGCCACGGCACTCGCGCGCTCGTAACCACTCGTGTTGTAGACGATCGGGATGACCAGCCCGCGCGTCCGTGCCGCGGCAATCGCGGCAGGCAACAGGTGCGCATAGTGCGTCGCAGTCACCAAATTGATGTTGTTGGCACCCTGGTCCTGCAGTTCCAGCATAATCTCGACCAGGCGCTCAGGCGAAATCTCAAGGCCAAAATTGCCGGTCGAGATCTCGTGGTTCTGGCAGTAGATACATTTAAGCGAGCAGCCGCTAAAGAAGATCGTGCCCGAACCGGCCTCGCCCGAGATAGGCGGCTCCTCCCACATATGAAGCGCCGCGCGGGCCACCCTGAGCGTGTCGTTAGCACCGCATACGCCGCGCGCGCCCTCATCGCGCGCCGCACCGCAACGGCGCGGACACAAATGGCAGGCGGGCGAAAAAAGTTCGGTCAACGACGTCGGCATAAAAACATGCTCCAAAACAACGATTCAGCAGCTCAAACGTAAAGGGCCAGCCCGCGTAGACGGCTCCGTCCCTAAGGCGCCGTAATCGTCCGACACGATTTTTGTAATGTCAAGACTGGAATCGATAAAGTGCCGCTTTATGATGTAGGTATTCCGCCCCCCGCGGAGCAACTGGGTGAACCGTCGCGTTTATTTAGGGAGCCCACACAGTCGTACCTAGTACAGGTATCCTTCGTTGTTAAGGACGCTGGAACAGTCGATGAGGGCACCCACCTGTTTTAGGTGGGTTCATTTTCGTAACGTGGGGGGTGGTTTTCTTTTGCCGAAAATCACCATTACAGTCCATATGGATCCCCGCCGGCATCCCGACAAGCCATCGACAACATTCCAATATCTGGTATGCGCGTGATAATCGCACGGTGCAAACCTCCGCACCCCCCTCGGTCGAGTATCATGGGACAGCTATGCCATTTCCGCGTAGCAACCTTTGACCTTTTCCTTCGACACTTGGCGGTTTTTAGATTCATGGCTTCATCCCCGAGCTACATACCGTACCTATGCGTGGCAGCGGCAGCCTTTATCACGACCTTCCTCGCGGTGCCCCTGGTCAAGCGCTTGGCAATTAAGCTCGATGCCGTCGACTATCCTTCTAAGCGCCGCATCAACACCAAGCCCATCCCGCGTTTGGGCGGAACGGCGGTGTTTTTGGGCCTGGTCGTTGCCTGCATTGTGCAAATCCTAGGCACTTGGCACCTAGGCTGGCCACCCGTCCTGGTGCCGCACCCGCGCCTTCACATGAGCTATCCCATGCTGGCGCTCTCCTTTACCGTCATCTTTGCGACCGGCGCTATCGACGACGTCTTCCAGCTCAAGCCCAAGCAAAAGCTGGCCGGACAGGTCCTCGCCGCGCTTATCGCCTGTATCGGCGGCCTAAAAATCGGCGTCATCGTCAACCCGTTTGCCCCCGGCGAGATCATGCTCGGATGGCTCGCCTACCCCATCACCGTGATCTATCTGGTGGCATTCACCAACATCATTAACCTCATCGACGGCCTCGACGGCTTGGCCACGGGCATCTGCGGCATCGCGTCGTTCACCATGTTTTCGATGGCCGTTCTCTCGGGCCGCATCGACGCCGCCGCGCTCTCCATTGCGCTCTTTGGCGCCTGTCTGGCCTTTTTGCGCTACAACTTCAACCCCGCAAGCATCTTCTTGGGCGACTCGGGGTCGCTGCTTCTGGGCTTTGCACTGGGCTCCATCTCGCTGCTCAACGTGAGCCGCACCGCCGCACTCACCTCGCTTATCATCCCGCTCATCGTTGCCGGCGCGCCCATCATCGACACGTTTAGCGCCATCGTGCGCCGCAGGCGCGCCCACATTAGCATCGGGCAGGCCGACAAGGGCCACATCCACCACCGCCTGATCCAAGAAGGCTACAACCAAAAACAGGCCGTGCTGCTCATCTATGCCTGGTGCATCATGCTTTCGGCCGGCGCCGCCGCGATTAACCAGGTCGAAGTGCCCATGCGTGTGCTCATCTTTACCGTGCTCGCCATTGGCTCGGCGGCCTTCGCCAAGCACCTGCACCTGTTTGAACCCGTGCTACGCCACCATTACAACAAGCGCACGCACGAGGACGAGCTCGTCACCCCCGACGACCCCGCCTTTAAGCAGGAGGAGCAGGCAGCCGAGGAGCGCAAAGAAGAGCGCCACCACAAGCTCTAGGGCAAGCTGCCGAGGATGTGCCAAGGCACCGTTAGCCAAGCACGGCCGCGCCACACCCATCGCACATGCCGCACCACGCGCGTCCCTCTCCCGCCCCTCGCCTACTTACGCACCACCCCTCCAATAAACGCGTTATCATCTTGACCCATGAACATACGTTAGGAGCAATCATGCCAAACGAGAACAGCTACGAAGTCGCGCTGCAAAAGAGCAACGCCATTCGCGAGGGCCTGGCCAAGACGCCCGAGAAGTTCACCATGCTCACCGGCGACCGCCCCACCGGCCGTCTGCACCTGGGCCACTACTTCGGCACCCTCAAGGGCCGTGTTGAGCTGCAGAACATGGGCGCCAAGACCAACGTGCTCATCGCCGACTACCAGGTCATCACTGACCGCGACACGACCGAGCACATCCAGGACAACGTGTACAACATGGTCATGGACTACCTTGCCTGCGGTATCGACCCCGACAAGACCATGATCTACGCGCACTCCGCCGTGCCCGCCGCCAACCAGCTCATGCTGCCGTTCCTGTCGCTGGTGTCCGAGGCCGAGCTGGCGCGCAACCCCACGGTAAAGGCCGAGATGGAGGCCTCGGGCCACGAGCTCACCGGCCTTCTGCTCACCTACCCGGTACATCAGGCCTGCGACATTCTGTTCTGCAAGGGCAACGTGGTGCCCGTCGGTCGTGACCAGCTGCCGCACATCGAGCTAACCCGCACCATCGCACGCCGCTTTAACAACCGCTACGGCAAGGTATTTCCCGAGGTCGAGGCACTGCTGTCCGAGACCCCGCTACTGCCCGGCCTTGACGGTCGCAAGATGAGCAAGAGCTACGGCAACGCCATCAACATCTCGATGACCGCCGAGGAGACGGCAAAGCGCATCAAGAAGAGCCAGACCGACTCCGAGCGCATGATCACGTTCGATCCCGAGAACCGCCCCGGCGTGTCCGGTTTGCTTTCGACGGCCGCCATCTGCACCGGTCGCTCCGAGGTCGAAATTGCCGAGGAGATTGGCATGGGCGGCTCCGGCCAGCTCAAGAAGTACGTGACCGAGGCTGTCAACGAGTACTTCGCACCGATCCGTGAGCGTCGTCAGCGCTACGAGAACGATCTGGATTACGTGAAGGACGTGCTGCACGAGGGCAACCGTCGCGCCAACGAGATCGCCGAGCAGACCCTGGCCGAGGTTCAGGACGCCATGGGCATGGTGTACTAGACCGATCTGCTGGCTTGAGCTTTCGATTGCTATAGGGCGGGCGCTACGGCGTCCGCCTTTTTTGGAGCCGGACCGCTTCGGCTCCGTCCATCGCACTCCCCCGACAAACAGGAACAGGCCCGCTGGCAGATAGTTGCCAGCGGGCCTGTTCCCGAAGTACACCGTTGAATCGCACAGAGGGGAGGAATGCGAATCAAACTCAACAGGGCAGGCTTTTTCATCGCCTATTGCCTGCTCCGTTGCTGAAACCAATATAGTTCACCGTGGTTTACTTTCTAACGTCAATATGCGCCGCCATACCTTCTCCATAAGTTAGCTCCGGTAAACCTGCAACGGAAAACCACCACAAAGGGGACAGGCACCTTTGTGGTGGTTTTGGCCACGACGGAGCCGCTAGAGTCCGGCAGGCCAGCGACAGGCGGCCAGATCAACATGCATGGGATCGGCAAACGTCACGCCCTCCCCCATTAAGAGCTCGCGCTGAGCATCGGGGCCACCAAAGGCAAAGCCCTCACAGATACGGCCGTCGGCAAACACCACGCGATGGCAGGGAATCTGGCCGGGGCGCGGATTGCTATGCAGGGCATACCCCACATACCGCGCACTTCGTGGTCGACCGGCAAGCAGCGCCACCTGACCATACGTGGCGACCATCCCCTCGGGGATCTGCTCGACCACCTCGTACACCCGTTCAAAAAAGCCCTCAGACGCCATTGCTCGCTCCCTTCCACCCGGAAAGCATAAACCACCACAAAGGTGTCTGTCCCCTTTGTGGTGGTTTACGGCAGGTCGGTTAGTTGGCGGGCTGGAAGAAGGCTACTGCTACGGCGCCGGGGCCTACGTGGGTGCCGATGGTGGCGCCAATGGTGTGAACGGGCAGTTCGCCCTCGGTGTGACCAGCCCACAGTGCCGCGCTGTCCTCGATATACTTCTTGAGCACCGCATCCGAAAGGCCCGTATAGCCGAGCGCCAGCGGCATGGAAAAGTCGATGCCGCCCGCCTTTTCGACCTTTTGGTTCAGCAGGTTGCGGCCGTTCTTGGAACCGCGCGCCTTACCCAGCTGCACGATCAGACCGTCCTCAACAGCCACCACGGGCTTTACGTTGAGCAGCGTGCCCACGGCGCCGGCCGCAGCAGACAGACGACCGCCGCGCACCAGGTACTCCAGCGTCTCGAGCAGGCCGATAACCACCACACGGTCGCGCACGGCCTCGACAGCCGCCGCGATCTGAGATGCACTGCGGCCCTCGTCCACCAAGCGCAACGCATACTCGACCAGGACGCGCTCGCCCAGGGTAACGTTGTTGCTGTCTACCACGAACACGTCACCACCTGGCGCCTCGGCAAGTGCGGTACGGGCACTCTGATTGGTGCCTGATAGCTTAGCGCCCACGGTAATAATCACAGCCTCATCGCCGGCTTCACGAACCTCGGCGATGGCCTGCGAAAACGCGTACGGGTTGACCTGGCCGGTCTTGGGCAGCTCATCGCGCTCCACGAGCATCTCGTAAAAGCGCTGGTGATCGATGTCGATGCCATCCATGTACACATCGGTGCCAAAGGTGACGGACAGCGGCAAAACGGCCAGTGCCGGGTGCTCCGCCGGCGACATATCGCTTGCGGAATCGGTAATAATGCGGACGGACATAGCGAATCCTTTCTTGCGCAGGTCCCGCGCAGGGAATTTTGACAGCAAGGCCCCGGCACGGTATACGCGCTCAAACAGGACTATGCAGTTGTTAATTGGAAGCAAAAGCCTTGGCGGCCCTACAGCTCGCGCAGGGTGTCGAGAATCGTGCGCAGCGACGCATACATCTGCTCGCGCTGCTCCACACCCATAGCCTTACCGGTGGTATCGAGCACTTCGTGGATGATGCGGTCGGCCTCGCTCATGCTCTCGCCGCCCAGAGCGGTCAGGCGCACCGGAGCACGATACTTAACGGCGGCATCGCCCGAATCGTCGACCTCGACGTAGCCGCCCTCCTCCAGATGCGCGAGCGTACGCGAGACGGCGGCGCGGGTCACGCCTGCCATGCGAGCCAGGTCAGCGCCAGTCAGGCCTTCCTTGCTGCGCTCAAGATAGTACAGGCACATAACGTCGGAGCCCTTGAGGCCCAGCCTTGCGCCCTCGGATGTCTTGATACGCTGAATCTCCTTGTAGAGCCCGCTGATCAGTCCGACAAAGTCCTCGAAACGTGTCTCGTCGTTCTGCTGCATGGGAGACGACCGCCTTTCGCTTGCATAATGCTTACGGGTAAACATCTTAGCCGTATCCAGCGACCGCCGGCCCTGCGTGCCTCATTTGTTGACCCATCAACATAAAAATCACCACAAAGGACAGGCGCCTTTGTGGTGATTTTGGGCATCAATAGGTTCTAGGCGCCGCTACAGCTCCATACAGGGATTGTCGCGGGTCACAAGCGTCTTAACGACAACCGTCGCTCCCAAATAGCGCTCAAGCAGCTCGGCTAAGCGATCGATGGCGGCCTGGCAGTCCCCCATGCGCTCGGGCTCTACGCACTCAATCGCCAGGAACGCGTCGGCCGAATCGTCGGACAGAGCCGTTCGAACGCCGTCGCGCCAGTTCCAGCAGCGGCACACGGCGCCCGCATCGTCAATGTAGGCGAGCTCGCCGGGCAGCGTCGGGTCGTCCGCTTCCTCGCCAAGCGGCAAGAACGCATCGCCACCGTCGGTCACCTTCAAGCGAAGATCTCCCTCAATCGCATGCAGGTCCTCGCCGCCAACGGGCAGCGCGTAGGACAGCGACACCGTGTTGTAAATATCCACCGCGGGCGTAATGTGGCCCACCGGCTTGCCTTTGAGCACGCGTTTGAGCAAGTTCTCGATCGAGCAGCGCGCGCCTTTCTTGGTCTTGAACAGACGATAGGCCTCGCGCCATGCCTTGACCGGTGCGTTCTCGCTGATAGTGTCGCTGGTCAGATGACGCTCCGCATCGATATTGGCGCGGTCGAGCAACGCCGCAATCGCATCCACGTCCTCTTGAGGAATCTGAGCCGTGGGCTTCATGCCCTCCACGACCACCACGCCGACCGCTGCCTGCGGAAACAGCTCCCAGAATGAATCCTCGGCAATAAAGCTCTTCATACGCTCTCCCTTCATTGTGCGCGCCCGAGTGAGGGCGCCTAAACAAAAAGCGCCCTCACAGCGGCCACCTTCAAAGTCCTACGGTGCCGTCACAAGAACGCTTGCGCTGCCCCCATCCGGAGAAGAGGACGATATGTCAGGCGTATTGTAACCCGAGTCATCCACACGAGCAAAACCACCACAAAGGCGCCTGTCCCCTTTGTGGTGGATATGGACTCGAGGCGACGCTAGTGGCGGAGCCCCAGCAGGCCGCGGCCGCGATGACGGGCCTCGGCGGACACCTGGGCGTGCGGGCCGGCGGCTTTGACGGACTCGGGCAGGTGCGAGTACTTCTTCTCGAAGTTCTCCTCGAACATCACGGCCAGGTTGTGTGCAGCCTCGTCGTAACGAGCGGTGCTCTGCCAGTACTGGCGCGGCACCAGGATGCCGTCGGGCACACCGTGGCACGTTGTGGGAATGTCGACGTTAAAGATGTCGTCGTGCACGAACTCGCTGTCCTCGATGGTACCGTCGAGGGCGCGCGCAACCAGCGAGCGCGTGTAGGCCAGCTCGATGCGATGGCCTACGCCGTAGCCGCCGCCGATCCAGCCGGTGTTGACCAGGTACACGCGCGTGCGGCCGTCGGCAATACGCTCGCCGAGCATCTTGGCGTAAACCATGGGGTCGAGCGGCATAAACGGCTCGCCGAACAGCGAAGAGAACGTGGGCGTGGGCTCGGTGACGCCGACCTCGGTGCCGGGAATCTTAGCCGTAAAGCCCGTCACAAAGTGGTACATGGCGGCATCGGCCGTCAGGCGTGAGATGGGCGGCAGCACGCCAAAAGCGTCGCAAGTCAGGAACAGCACGACACTCGGAGTGGTGCCCATGCCCTTAGTCCACGCGTTAGGAATGTGCTCCACGGGATAGGCCACGCGCGTGTTGTGCGTGATCGAGATGTCGTCGTAGTTGGGCTTGCGGTTCTCGTCGAGCACCACGTTTTCGCAAATGGCGCCAAAACGGACGGCGTTGAAGATCTCGGGCTCGTGGAAGGCGTCCAGGCCCTCGCATTTTGCGTAGCAGCCACCCTCGATGTTGAAGATGCCCATGTCGGACCAACCGTGCTCGTCGTCGCCGATCAGCAGGCGC
>CABUTN010000030.1 GCA_902494565.1 uncultured Collinsella sp.
CCCGATAGGCTCGCGCCGGTCCAAAAAGTTGGCGCGGCAAGAAAAATGCGCCCCCGTGGGCGCACCATCCCGTTTGCTATTCCGCCTTTTTAACGCGCGGCTTACGGCCCCGCGGCTTATCGACCAGTGCGGACTCACCGCTCTCGCGATACTGGCGGCACCAAGCCTTGACCGAAGACTCGCTGGGAATCTTGTGCTTGATCATGGCCTCGCGAACCGTCAAGCCGTTTTCCAGACGGTCCTTAACCACAGCGAGCTTTACGTCGTACGAATAGGTGTGATGATGCGAACCGGCGTTGAGAACGGCGTCGGCACCGCCCACGGCATACGCGCGGGCCCACTGACGAGCCGTGGCCTGGGGAATGCCGAGCTCCGCGGCGAGGGCGCGATGACCGACCCCCTCTTGGAGGACCTCGACGGCGCGCTGCCTGACCTCGGGCGCATGCGTGCGAGTCCTAGTTGCTTCCGACATACCTGCCACTTCTTAGCCTTAACCGTTAATCTGCTTTCTTACGTGCAAGTTAGATAGTAGCATTTTACTGTTTGCTCAAAGCAGTTAATTAAAATAGACGCGGCGTTATCTGGGCATTTGGCACCAAATTACGACATTTCTTTATCGATTATTTACGCTGGTAGCTGACTCGCAGCTAATCGTCATTCGCTTGTCAACAAAATTGGCATCTCTTTATATCCTTTGGTATAGAGGATATAGTTATTAACCCCTCCCCCAATAATTTTGAGTGATCTGCGAGGCAGTAGACGTCCTCACTCCTCATGATTACCGCGCATTGCCATCCACCGGAGCAAAACAAAAAGGGCGGGACCTGCTGCGCTTGCAGGCCCCGCACCGGTTGACACCCGACGGGACACAGCCGGGCGAGACGGATCCGTGCTACCGCCCCGCCTGGCCGCGATGTTCAACTACAGCTCGTTGGCCGCGTGATACGCCGTGCGAATGGCGCTCGCAATGTCGGCGGTGCGCTCGCCCGAGCAGTCGCCTACGCAGGTCACGGGCACCGTCACACCATCCAGGTCAAACGCGTTGGCCTTGGAGCCCACGGCCATCACCACGTAATCGCAGGCGATCTTCACCGGCTCCTCGGCGCCGTCCTCGGTGGTGCGAACAGCCTCCACGCCCTCGTCGGTAATGGCGGTCAGGCGGGTCTTCACGTGCTGCTCCACGTTGTGCTCTGCAAAGTCGCTCATAATCAGCGGCAGAATGGTCTCGGACTCGCCCGCGGCAATCTTGTCGAGCATCTCGACGATCGCCACCTCGCAGCCGTGCTGCAGCAGATACTCGGCAGTCTCGGTGCCCACCAGGCCACCGCCAATGACGGCGACGCGGCCGCTGAGCTCCACCTTGCCGGCCAGCACGTCCCAGCTCGAGACGACCTTGTCCGAGTCGGCGCCCGGAACGGGGATGACCACGTCGTGCGCGCCCGCGGCCACAATCGCGGCGTCGGCGGCGTTGAGGTCCTCAGCGGTAGCGGCATGGCTGAGCTCAACCTTCACGCCCAGGCCAGGCAGAATCTTCTCGTAGTACTCGACCGAGCGCATGATCTCGTCCTTGCGCGGAGGCGCAGCCGCCAGCACAATCTGGCCGCCCAAGTGATCGCTCGCCTCGTAGATGGTCACGTCGTAGCCGCGCTTGGCCGCCACGCGTGCGGCCTCCAGGCCGGCGATGCCGCCGCCCACCACGGCGATCTTCTTGTCGCCCTCGCCCGGCTTAATGGCGATGGTCGCCTCGTCGCCGTTCTCCGCGTTGAGCACGCACGAAATGTACTTGCGGTTTTGAATCGCGTCGACACAGCCCTTGTTGCAGTTGAGGCACTCGCGGATGGGCTCACCCGTGGCGGCCTTCAGCGCAATGTCGGGGTCGCACATGAGCGAGCGGCCATAGGCGATGATGTCGGCGGCGCCGTCTTCCAGAATCTTCTCGCCGGCCTCGACCGAGACAACACGGCCGACGGTTGCCACCGGCACGGAGACCAGGGCCTTGACGCGCTCGGCCACGGACAGCGTCCAGTTGTAGGGCATGGCGCCCATGGGCGGAATGGTGTCGCCCATGTTGCCGGTGTGGTTGGCCTGCGCGACCTGGATCATGTCGATGCCCGCACCCTCAAGCAGCTTGGCAAACTCGCAGGCCTCGTCGGGCTGCAGGCCGCCCTTGCCGCGCGGCGTGCCGTCGGGGTTCTCCATAATCACGGGGAGCTTGTACTCCACCATCAGCTGCGGCGCGGCTTCCTTAATGGCAGCGACGACCTCCAGCGCGTAGCGAACGCGGTTCTCGAACGAACCACCGTACTCGTCGGTGCGCTGGTTGAGGATGGCCGAGCACAGCGAACCCACCAGGCGGTCGCCGTGGACCTCGATGGCATCGATCCCGGCCTGCTGTGCGCGAGCGGCCGAGGCAGCGATGGCCTCCTTGATCTGGGTGAGTTGCTCCACACTCGCCTCGTTCACAAAGTGCTGCATGTCGTGGTGCAGCTTGGCGTAGGCCTGGTTACGGATCTCGTTGGACTCGGCCATCTTGGCGGCAAAGGTCTCCTCGTCGCCGGCGGCCTTGGCCTCCTGCGCGGCCTTGGCGGCGGCCATGGATCCCATGACCATGCGGCCGACACCGGGCACGTCGTACTCGGGGTGGAACAGCTGCAGCGCGACCTTGGCACCGTGCTTGTGGACGACGTCGGCCAGCGCCTTAAACGTGGGGATCTGGGCGTCGGTTGCCAGCTTGGGCGTGGGGCTTGCGGTCATGACGGGAGCGACGTCGCCGATGACGATGTAGCTCACGCCGCCACGGGCCAAGCGCTCGTAAAAAGCCAGGCTGCGCGCGCCAATGGAGCCGTCACGTTCCTCGTAGCCGGTGGTCAGCGGCGGGAACATAATGCGGTTTTTGAGCTCAAGGGGGCCAACCGTAATGGGCTGAAGCAGCTTGGATGCAGATGCGGTCATGGACATTCCTCTCTTGTAGGCGCGGCGGCGATGTTGCCGCGTAGTTGTCTAGAGGATATGGCATGGGAATACAACAGCGCAACGGAAATCGGCGGACAGCAGGTAGCGGCAGGCGGATGGGGATGGGCGGGGCGGCCCGTCGGTTTATCTCAATCTGTAACAGTTACGCGGCAAAACCGGGTCTTACTGTTACAGATCGAGATTTTGTTTGAGAGGCCGAGAATTGGACCGAAAACACGGTCCCGAAATAACAAAAAAGCTCGCCGGCTAGGCCGACGAGCTGCAAGTTCTTGGTCGCGGGGGCAGGATTTGAACCTACGACCTCCGGGTTATGAGCCCGGCGAGCTACCAGACTGCTCCACCCCGCAATGTCTGGGCGCCTCATGTGCGCAAGAAAGAATATTACGCGGGAGTTCGGTAAACGGCAAGGAAAATCTCGTGGAGCATAATTCCTTCATATTTAAACCCCTCAGCCCCTATCACCGTAAACGAATCGCACCCGAGCGCCGTCGATGGCGCGTATACAATGGTGCGCGTCCTTTTATGCCAACACTGGGAGTAGACATGCTGCTCGCTATCGATATGGGAAACACGCAGACGGCCATGGGCCTGTTTGACGGAGACGAGCTGGTGCAGTCGTGGCGCATGCCCACCGACCGCTCTTATACCGCCGACGAGATCCATGTGCGCCTGATGGGTTTCTTCAAGATGTACGGCCTTTCGCTCGACGCGGTCGACGCGATCGCCTTTGCAGGCGTGGTGCCGCAGCTCTCGCGCGAATGGCACGCCGTGGCCGACCGCATTGCCGCAGACGCCATCGTCATCGGACCGCAGACGGCCGCGGTGACCAAGCTGCGCGCGGCGCGTCCCCAAGCCGTAGGCGCCGATCGCGTCGCCAACGCCGTTGCAGCCGAAACTTTCTACGGCGCGCCGGCAATCGTGGTGGACTTTGGCACCGCGACCAATATCGACGTCATCGATGAGGACGGTTATTACATTGGCGGAGCGATCGCGCCGGGCATCCGCATCTCCATGGACGCGCTTGCCGCCCGTGCCGCCAAGCTCGCCAGTGTGCCGCTCGAGGCGCCCGAGCATGCCATCGGCCGCGATACCGAGGAGTGCATCAAGGTGGGCGCCGTAACGGGCGCCGCCGCCATGGCTGAGGGCCTGGTCGCGCGCATGAAGCGCGAGCTGGGCCGCGAGGATGCCACCGTTATCGCCACGGGCGGCCTCGCCAGCATCGTCGCCGATTCGACCGATGCCTTCGACGTGGTCGACGGACAGCTCACCATCAAGGGTATCTGCGAAATCTACCGCCGCATGCAGAAGCTGGCGTAGGCTCTAACGAAGCCGAGGCGTTACAGCCCGCGAATCCGTACGGCCTCGGGCGGAAACTCTTGCTCGCCGGCATCGGTCTTGATGGTCGCTCGGCCCCAGATGTCCAGGCCCGCAAACACACCGACCGCAAGCGGCAAGCCGTTGGGCGACACCGCCGCAACTTGGCGACCGAGCAGCGGCACCATGTCGAAGTACTCGCCCAGCACGGGGGCCAGCGGCCCTGCGGCGCCCTGCGGCGTGTTGGCAACAACCGCCCAGGTGTCCACACGGGTCAGCACGGCGGCGGCCAACTCCTCGACCAGCGCTTCGTCAGCCACGTCCACACCAAGCTCGCTCAGCGCCGAACGCTCAATATCCACCGTCACGGCACCGAACATGCCTGCGGCACCGGCGCCACCGTTGACGGAGACGCGTGCAAACGACGTCTCAAACGCAGGCGCACCGCACACGATATCGCTCGGCCACTGGATACCCACCTTACCGGCAAGGCCCAACCCCGGCGTCGAAGCCGTGCCCACGAGCGCGTCCATCATGCCCATCGCGGCCACAAACGGCAGGCCGTGGAAGGCATGCATGTTCACATCCGGGCGCACGACCAGCGAAAACGTCAACGGCGCCTCGCCCGCGCTCCAAGCGCACCAGCCCGCGGACGCACCCTCGCGGCCCGCGTCACGCGCGGCGTCAAGCTCGGTACCGGCGGCAACAGCATTCATCTCGATCATCTACATACGCCCCAATTCGCCCACGATATGGCCCACGCGGTCCTCGGGCTCCTTGACCTCGACGCCGTTGTAGCGGAAGAACCGCGCCGGGTCGTGCATCAAGTCCTCAAGCGGCACCAGCACAAAATCGCGCTCGCCGATCAGTGGATGCGGCAGGCGCAGCTTTTTGCCGCCGTGGGTCTCGCCGTCCATCCACAGCAGGTCCAGGTCGATGGTGCGCGGACCGTTGGCCTTGGCCTTTTTGGAGCGGTCGCGCCCCAGCTCGGCCTCGATCTTCATGAGCTCGTCGAGCAGCACCAACGGCGCCAGCTCGGTCTTGATCTCGATGACGGCGTTGGCAAACGCGTCCTGGCGCGTCTCGTAGGCAGGCTCGCTCTCGTAGATCTTGGAGGAGTTGGACACGCAGGTGAGTGGAATCTCGGCGATCATCTCGCGTGCGGCGCGGATGTTGTCGCAGCGATGCCCCAGGTTGGAGCCCACGGCCACAAACGCGCGGCGCGGCTGTGGCTTGGCAACCGCCCAGTAGCCGTTCAGGAACTGCGCAAAACCCGCGGCGTCGTGCACGCGCACGATGTTGGCACCGGCCTGGATGGCGCCCAGGCACACGCCAAACGTAGCGGCATCGCGCTCGGCGGCCTCGGTCACGCCCGAGACGGCGCCCACAAAGCGCTTGCGCGACACGGCGCACATGAGCGGATAGCCCAGTGACGCCATCTTGGCAGTCTCGCGCTGGATGACGATGTCTTCGTTAGCCGACTTACCAAAGCCCGGGCCAGGATCGATGCAGATGCGGTCGCGCGACACGCCGGCATGGATGAGCGTGCGGGCCTGGTCGGACAGAAAGCCCATGACGCGGCGCATGATGGGCGCCGAATCGGGCAGGGTGAAGCGGCGGAGCTGCGAGGTGGGCACGTAGGCTTCCTCGCGGCGGGCGCTGCGGCGCATCATGGCGGCCAGTCGGTCATTGGACTCCGATGCGGCCTCGGTGGCCTCGGGCGCGGGCGCGACGGTCTCGGCGGCAGCAGCCTGCTCGACGGCCGGCGTCTCCTGCTCGCTTGAAGGCTCGGACGTGGGCTCCGGTTCGCCAAATGGCAACGAGGGCTGCACCACGCCGCCCGGAAGCTTGGCCTCCGGCTTAGGCTCGCCCAGCAACTTGCCGCGACGGCGGCGAGCCGGCTTCTCGGCCTCACGCGCGGCCTCGGCAGCCGCCTCGCGCGCCTTCTCGGCAACAAACGCCGCTGCCGAGGTATCGAGCTGCACCGTTGCGTGCGTGCGTGCGGGTGCGGCGACCTCGCCGGCATGCATCACGATGACGCCGCAGGTACTCGTCTTAACGAACTCGACCATCTTGGGATCGGTGAAGCCCGTCACGTCGTTGACGATCGAGGCGCCGCAGCGCACGGCCGCCTTGGCAACCGCCACATGACGCGTGTCGATCGAGACGATGGCGCCCTCCTTGGCCAGCGCGCGCACCACGGGCAGCACGCGGCGAGCCTCCTCGTCGGGGTTGACCGGGGTAAAGCCGGGGCGCGTGGACTCGCCGCCCACGTCGATGATGTCGGCGCCGGCGTCGAGCATCGCCAGGCCGTACTCGATGGCGGCATCGGGGTCGAAGTGTTCCCCGCCATCGCTAAACGAATCGGGCGTCACGTTGAGGACGCCCATGATGCGCGGACGGTCAAAGCTGAGCTCGTACTTTCCGCACCGCCATGTCTTGCTGTCGTTCGCCATGAACATCCTCCTAAAATGCCCACGCCGCCGAGCTTGGGGAGCTGGCGGCGGGGTCGCTTTGCACTCAGTCTTTCTATTGTATCCGCGCGCGCGGGCTAGAACGCAAACGCGGCCGCGATGTCGCAAGAAATCAGCAGGTCGGCATTTGCATCCTGATCGGTGGGAGCAAGGTTGCATATGGCCAGCGTATCGCCGGTAAAGTAACGCGTAAGGCCTGCCGCCGGATACACCACGAGCGAGGTCCCGCCCACGATGAGGGCATCGGCCGCGGCGATGGCGGCAACGGCACCGGTCAGCACATGCTCGTCGAGTGGCTCCTCGTAGAGCACTACATCGGGCTTGATGCGGCCGCCGCACGCGGGGCACGCGGGCACGCCCGCGGCATCCTCGTGCTCGCGCGAGCAGATCCACTCGGCGCTATAGACCGCGCCGCACGACTGGCAAATGTTGCGATGGACCGATCCGTGCAGCTCGAACACGCGCTGCGAGCCGGCCGCCTGGTGCAGACCGTCGATATTTTGCGTCACCACGGCATCAAGCTTGCCGGCGCGCTCCAGCTCGGCCAGCTTGGTGTGGCAGCGGTTGGGCTTAGCGTTAAGCGCGATCATCTTGGTGCGGTAAAAGTCGAAGAACTCCGCAGGATGCGCCTCGTAAAAGCTATGCGAGAGCATGGTCTCGGGCGGGTAGGCAAACTGCTGGTGATACAGGCCATCCACGCTGCGGAAATCGGGAATGCCACTTGCCGTGGAAACACCCGCGCCGCCAAAGAAGACCACGCGCTTGTGGGTGTCAAACAGATCCGCCAGCGCGGCGGAGGCCTGCCTGGGGTCCGATATTGCCTGCGTCATATGAGTCCTCCGTCCGTGTCTCCGGGACGGCGGCGTTCGCACTATCACTCGCGGACTCCGCCCCGCTCTTGTTGCGTTAATCTTAAGCCTGCCAACCCCGTCGAAAGGACACCATGCCTCAGACTTACACTTTCGCCTCGTGGAACGTCAACGGCCTGCGCGCCGTGCTCAAAAAGGACCCGAGCTTTATCCAGATCGCGCAAGAACTCGACGTCGATATCCTGGCGCTGCAAGAGACCAAGCTGCAAGAAGGCCAGGTTGATATTGACCTGCCCGGCTATCACCAAACCTGGAGCTACGCCGAGCGTAAAGGCTATTCGGGCACTGCGGTCTTTAGCCGCCAGGAACCGCTGCGCGTGCTGCACGCCGACGCGCTGCTACCCTACGCCGGCGAGGGCGAGGCGGCCGTACTCGTCGCCCAAGCCGCAACCGAGGGCCGCGTCTGTGCGCTCGAGTTCGACAAGTTCTGGTTTGTGGATGTCTACACGCCCAACGCGCAAAACGAACTCGCGCGCATCGACGTGCGCATGGCCTGGGACGATGCCTACCGCGGCTTTTTAAGCGCGCTCGAGCGCGAGACCGGCAAACCCGTCGTGACCTGCGGCGACTTTAACGTAGCGCACGAGGAAATCGACCTTAAGAACCCCAAGTCCAACCGTGGCAACGCAGGCTTTTCGGACGAGGAGCGCGGCAAGTTTACCGAGCTGCTCAACGCCGGCTTTACCGATACCTGGCGCGCGGCAAATCCGGACGTCGAGGGCGTCTACAGCTGGTGGAGCTACCGCTTTAATGCCCGTAAGAACAACGCAGGCTGGCGCATCGATTACTTTCTGGTAAGCGATTCGATCGCCGCCAACGTTCGCGACACCGGTATCCGTGGCGATATCTTCGGCAGCGACCACTGCCCCGCCACCCTCACGCTAGAGCTCTAGCCCCAAGTAATTCCTGGGGGACAGAGAAAAACAGATCATGTGACCCCTCTCCCCCTATAAGTTGCGGTGGAATAGTTCCTGTTTGGGTAGCAAATAGCCAAACAGGAACTATTCCACCGCAAGTTCGTGAGGGAACGCGAAATGCCCTACAGTCCGTATTTCACGACGACACGGTTAATGCGGCGACACCAGGGCTTGTACAGGGCGGCCAAGAACACGCAGGTCGCGAGGCCGTGTGTGATATCGAACGGCACCGCCGTCGCAAGACGCGCCATGGCACCCGCCCAGGTAAGCGGCTGCACAAAACCGATGATGTCATAAGCGTTGATCACGATGCCATACAGCAGACCCGAGGCGAAGCCATACGCCAGCAGCGCCGGCATGCGCACAGTGCCGTCGACGCGGTCGAACGCACCCGTGTGCGCCAGCGCACCACCGATATAGCCCACCAGACCCCAGGCATACATCTGCCACGGCGTCCACATACCCTGGCCAAAAAAGAAGTTGCTGGTCAGAGCAGCCAGCGCACCGACCATAAAGCCGTTACGCCACCCAAGCGTCGCCCCCGCAATGATGGCGATCGCGCTCACCGGTTTAAAGTCGGGAATGGGTCCGAACAGGATGCGCCCCGCCGCGGCCAGCGCCGCCAGCACCAGTGTGGGCATAATCTGGCGCAAACCCGGACGAGATGCCTCGTAACCCGCAAAGAACAGCGCGAGCACCAGCGCCACCACAATCAGCATGGCCAACGCTGCCTGCTCAACACCCGCCAGCAACGCCGCAGCCATCACCGCCGGCACCGCCAACAACAGCGGGATCTCCAGTTTTGCAAGCAAGCGCGAGAAACGACAGTCCGTCATCCCATCACGCCCTATAGAACACGTTGTCGGCAAAGAAGTCGGCCGGGGGCTCCATGCAGGCAATCTCGCCGTCAAACATCATGGCGACGTCGTCGGCTACCTGCTCGGCAAAGTCCAAATCGTGCGTAGCCATGATGACGGTGCCGCCAGTCTTCGCATGGTCACGCAGGGCGCGGGCGATGATGCGGCGGCTCTCCAGGTCCAAGCCCTTCGTGGGCTCGTCAAGCAGCAGCAGCTCGGGGCAGATCAGCAGCAGCTTTGCCAGTGCGAGCAGCTGGCGCTGTCCGCCCGAGAGGTCGTAGGGGTGGCGCGTCTCCAGGCCGTCCAGTCCAAGTTGCACCGCACGCTCCCGCGCCAAGTTCTCGTCATATCCGCAGGTCGAGACCCATTCCATCAGCTCATCGCGAACCGTCTCGGCAACCAGCAATGCTTTGGGATTCTGAGGCAGCAGCGCCGCCGAGGCCGCTCCGCGCACCATGCGGCCGCGCTGCAGCTTGGCGGTCTTCGCCAGCACTGAAAGCATCGTCGACTTACCGCATCCGTTGCCGCCCACGATCGCATGCACCGCACCGGCCGAAAACGCCACGTCGAGCCCACGCAGCACCCAACCGCCCGCGCGATTGTAGCGAAACCAGCCTTCCGACAAGGTGGTAGCCGACCCGCCGTACATTTTTTGGAGTATTCTGCTTCCATCCGTGCGCGGGAACGCTTCCGAGCCGTTCTCGAGCGACGTTTGCGCCACAAATTCGGACGATTTGTCCAATTCCGAACTTTTTTTCGCGCTCGATACGTCCCCGGGCGGCTCCAGAGAGCCCAAATTGTCCTCACGCCTGCTGAATACTCCGTTTTTTGCACATCGGATGGCACCCCACCCCAACATGTCGTCGGAAAACAGCGATTCTCGGCGTCCCAAAGAAGCCATATCCGCCACCTCGCGCACGCGACCGTCCTCAATCCGGTACGCACACGTCGCGTATTCGAGCATTGGGCGCGGCTGATGCGTCGCCACAACAACCGTGCAGCCCAGCTCGCGATTCACACGAAACAGCGCGTGCAGGAAATTCTTCTCCGCAACCGGATCAAGCTGAGACGTGGGCTCGTCGAGTAGCAGCACACGCGGACGCAGTGCCAGGACGGCGGCAAGCGACAGCAGCTGCTTGCGGCCACCCGAAAGCGTATCGGTATCACGATGAAGCCAGTCCTCCAGACCAAAGAAATAGCTGGTCTCGGCAACACGGCGGCGCATCTCGTCGCGCGACACGCCCAGATTCTCTAGGCCAAACGCCATCTCGTGCCACACGGTTTCGCACACGATCTGGTTCTCGGGATCCTGGAACACATAACCCACGCGCTCCGCCGATGCCCGCACATCCATGTCGGCGACGGGCTCGCCCAGCACGCGCAGCTCGCCGGAGCGCGTACCCGCCGGCGCGATCTCGGGCTTGAGCAGCGACAGCAGCGTCGACTTGCCCGAACCGGTACCGCCAACAAGCAGTGCAAACGCACCTTGGGAAACACGCCAATCAAGCCCGTCGAGTACCGGTGCCTCGGCCCCGGGATAGGCAAAACTAAGGCCTCGCACCTCAATCGCCGGCGCGGCCGAGCCATATGCCACACCCGCCGCCGAGCCCCTATCAAACCGAGCCATCAGTCAAACCTCTTCTCATCAATCGCGTGCAACGCGCAAGGCAGCACCATCCAGGCAGCGTACACGACATAGCCCAGCCACGGCGCCGGCACCAAGAGCTGAGGATAAAACGAATACTGCGTCGTTGCGGTCCACGCCACTGCCACCGTGGCCACGCCAAACAGCGCAAGCCCAACCAGCGTGGCAACGTCGCTGCGCCCCAGTCGATACCGCGCATACGTCGTACGACGCGTCGCGGCACCCCACCCGCGCGAGCGCATCGCGTCCGCGCGCTCCAGCGAATCTTCCATGCCCCAGCCCATCAATACGCTCGACGCCCGCAGGTGCGAGCGCACGGGGTCGGCCGGCGCGCGGCCCGGCACATCAATCGCATCCTGCACCGCCAGCACCGTACGACCGCGGCGCAAAAACTGCGGGATAAGCCTCATGCACATCGAGATCATGAGCGCGATCACCGGTGCGGCATTACCCAGCAGCGCGAGCACCTTGTCGTATTCGAGCATCGACGCCGCAGCCTCAAACCACAGTACGCTCGCCACAAACAACCCGCCCATGCACAGGCCGTATACCATACTCTCCAGATACACCGCACGCATGCCAATACGGAACAGCTCCGTCGAGCCCGAGGCGCTAAACAGCGGATTGAGCACCGCGATGATCAAGATTACCGGCAGCTGCCAGCGAAGCGCCCCCAACGTACGCGCGGCGCCGCGCATCGCAAACCCGTACGCCAACCCGCCCGCAAGCGACAGTGCAATCAGCACCGGCTGCATCGAGAACATGGTGAGTCCCAGCGTCAGCACCATGTAGAGCGCCGGCACCGCCGGATGCGACATCGAGAATGCCGCGACGGGCCCGCCGCCAAACTCTTCTCGTATGTTGTCCACGGGCACCCCCGTCCCCTAGCTCAAACGACAGCTCCGTAGCACCGCCAACGCCGCACGCAAGCAGTGCAAACGCCACACCAGCGACGCAAGCCTCAACCGCCGCAAACCAATCGTTACGCGCTCATCATATGCCTGCGGTATCATATTGCGCCGTGTATCGTTTCCAAACACACGTCTCTATAACGTAACAGGAGATCACATGGACGCAACCGCAATTATCCTCGCTGCCGGCGAGGGCACCCGCATGAAGTCGAACCACTGCAAGGTTTCGCACAAGATCCTGGGCAAGCCCATGGTCCAGTGGATCGTCGACGCTACCATCAAGGCCGGCTGCAGCCGCGTCGTGGTCGTCATCGGCAGCCACGCCGACGAGATGCGCGCCCTGATCGACGGCGCCTACGCCAACAGCGCCACCAAGGTCGAGTGCGTCGAGCAGACCGAGCGCCTGGGCACCGGCCACGCCGTAAAGGTCGCGCTCGAGGCCTGCGGCATCACGCAAGGCCCCGTCGTCGTGCTCAACGGCGACCTGCCGCTCATCACCGCCGACACCGTCGCCAAGTTCGCACAGACCGTCGCTACCGGCGAGCTCGCCTGCACCGTCATGACCATGACCCCGCCCGACCCCTTCGGCTACGGCCGCATCAAGCTGGGCGCCGATGATCAGATCGAGCGCATCATCGAGCAGAAGGACTGCACGCCCGAGCAGGCCGCCACGCTGCTCGAGTGCAACGCCGGCTGCTACGCCTTCGACGGCGCGCAGCTCGCCGCCCACATCAACGAGATCGGCAACGACAACGCGCAGTCCGAGTACTACCTGCCCGACATGCTCGAGATCCTCAAGGGTCACGGCCAGGCGGTCTCCATCTTCCACTGCGATGACTACCGCGACGGCCTGGGCGTCAACAGCCGCATCCAGCTCGCACAGCTCACCGCCATCGCGCGCGACCGCATCAACGAGCACTGGATGGCCGAGGGCGTCACGTTCATCGATCCCACGCAGGCCTGGATCGGCCCCGATGCCGTTATCGGCCGCGACACCGTCGTGTGGCCGCAGACGCACCTGATCGGCCACGTCACCGTGGGCGAGGAGTGCCAGCTCGGCCCCAACAGCCGCCTCACCGACACTACCGTCGGCAGCGGCTGCACCATCGATGAGACTATCGCCATCGAGGCCGTCATCGAGAACGGCGTCGACTGCGGCCCGCGTGCCTACCTGCGCCCGGGCACTCACATGCTCGACGGCTCCAAGGCCGGCACGCACGTGGAGATCAAGAAGTCCACGATCGGCGAGGGCTCCAAGGTGCCGCACCTGTCCTACATCGGCGACACCACCATGGGCTCCGGCGTCAATGTCGGCGCGGGCTCCATCACCTGCAACTACGACGGCGTCCACAAGCACAAGACCGTCATCGGCAAGGATGCCTTCATCGGTTCCGACACCATGATGGTCGCGCCCGCCCAGATTGGCGACGGCGCACTCGTGGCCGCCGGCTCCGTCATCACCGAGCCGGTCCCGGCCGACGCACTCGGTCTGGGCCGCGCCCGTCAGGTAAATATTGAGGGCTGGGCCGCCGATTATCGCCGTCGTCTGCACGAGGACGACGAGGCATAACGTTTCACCAAGCACAAAAGGAGCTGTTCCATGGGGACGGCTCCTTTTTCTATCGTGACCTGCGCGACCGGATGAGTGGTCGGTTCGTGTCCGTTGACGGTAAAGACGTTATCAAGACCCGATTAACCCCGCCGCACGGTTACAATGCAAAAAGGCATCTATATGGCATTCGATGTATAAAGGAGAAGGGTAATGCCGATTAATGATCCCGAGAAGTCGGAGAATATGCGCAAGTCCATCCGCGTGTATTCCGGTTCCTCCAACCGTCCCCTCGCTCAGAAGATCGCTGAGTACCTTGGGGTCGAGCTTTCGGGCCTTACGCTAAAGCAGTTCGCCAACGGTGAGATTTACGCCCGCTACGACGAGACCGTCCGCGGCGCCGACGTCTTCCTGATTCAGTCCGTGGCCGGCGGCAACGTCAACGACATGCTCATGGAGCTGCTCATCGCCACCGACGCTGCCAAGCGCGCATCCGCCCGCTCCATCACCGCCGTCATCACCCACTACGGCTATGCCCGCCAGGACCGCAAGGCCGGCCCGCGCGAGCCCATCACCGCCCGCCTCGTCGCCAACCTGCTCGAGCGCGCCGGCGTCGACCGCATCATCACCCTCGACCTGCACCAGGGTCAGATCCAGGGCTTCTTTGATATCCCGGTCAACCACCTGTCCGCACTGCCGCTGTTTGGCCAGTACTACAACGCCATGAACTTCGACACCGACAACCTGGTTGTCGTCTCCCCCGACGTGGGCCGCGCCAAGGCCGCCAAGAAGCTGTCCGACATGCTCGGCTGCGACCTGGCCATCGCCCACAAGGGCCGTCCGCGCCACAACGCCGCCGAGGTCATGGGCATCATCGGTGACATCAAGGGCAAGACCTGCATCATCAACGACGACATGATCGACACCGCTGGCACCCTGTGCGCCAACGTCAAGGAGCTCAAGGCTATGGGCGCTGGCGACATCTACGTCTGCGCCACCCACGGCATCTTCTCCGGTCCGGCCATCGAGCGTCTGAACGACGCCCCGATCGTCGAGTGCCTCGTCACCGACGCCATTCCCGTCGAGGTCGGCGGCAAGATCAAGACCATCTCGGTCGCCGAGGAGTTCGCTCAGGCCATCTCCGCCGTTTACCACGAGGAGCCCGTCTCCACGCTCGTCGGCGGCGACTTCGCGCTGTAGTCCAACGCGCATCGCATCATCTTTGATGCTTTTAAAGGGTCGGAAGCTCGCTTCCGGCCCTTTTTCTATCCCTCGCCAACCTTCCCTGGACAATTGGTTCAGATACGTATTTTTTAAAGCCCCAAAGGGCCGTTCGGAGCCTTCTGAGCTCCCCGGCGGATGCCATGCCGCCCAAAGCTCATCGTTTTCGAGTACAACCGCCGCATATTTACCCTCAAATCACCCTCGAAGGCCCTTAGAAACGCCTCGAATGCCCGTCGCCTTATACGTATCTGAACTAACTGTCCAGTAGCTATCGTCAACCTTCGCGGCAGAGCTCAATTTCCTGCAATCCCCTCAACCGATTCCATCGATTTCATAACACCCAGCCGTTCATGGCGCACAGCGCCCCGCTGAGCGAAAAGAACGGTATGGCGGTCGCATTCTGCCGCCAACTTAGTACGTTATAGCTATGACGACCGTGATTTCACATTTCTCCGCCCTCCGCGCAATTCGTCGCGCACGACGGGCGTACTCTGCCCTACCCTGGGACTCCGTTGATAGTGAACAGCAAGCACAGGCCTTGGCTAGCTGCATTCCCAATAATGACGCGATAGACTTTGGCGCACTTTCGATACTCGACGCCTGGAATGAAGATGATTCCGAACTACTCGATCTTCTCGTTTCAAACGAAGACAACAGACGCCCCGACAAGCGACTTCTTCAGCATATTCTCTCCGCTCCGCTTCCTGAAGGTGCAATTATGCACGTCGAGGCCGACATCTACGCAACGTCTCCTGCCATGACAGCCATGCTTTGTTCTAAAAATGAATCGGTCGCCAAAACCTTGATGCTCCTTATGGAGCTGCTCGGAACCTACTCCCTTCCGCCCGAGGCAACCTACCCCATCGCCTATGACGACATCTGGCCCAAGGGCGATAGCTGCGCAGCGACGGGCGATCTTGATTGCCTGGGCGGCCAGTCGGCAGCCAAACAGCAGAACGAAACCCGCTACGAACAGGCGCACTACAAATGCGAGCCCGCCACGACCATCGAAGATCTCGAGGCGGTCGCGCGCTTCGCCAAAAGTAGCTCATACACCTCGTTTCGCACGGCAGTCAAGCTTGCCCGACCCGGATCTGCATCCCCAGCCGAATCCCTAATGTTAGCCGTTCTCGGAGCGCCCATGCGCTTTGGCGGATTCGGATGTTGCAGCCTGCCCATGGGAGGCCTGCTACTCAACTATCGAATCGACTTCGACACTCTTGCGGTTAACATGTCCTCCGGCATCCCTTACGCCATCTGCGACCTATATTGCCCGGCCGCCGGAGTCGACAACGAATACAACGGAATTGGGCATGAGCTTCAAAACGCTCGCATCCACGATGGCAATCGAAATAATGGCCTCAAGGCAATGGGCATCCACGTCCTGGTTATCAATCGCGACCAAATGAAAGACCTTGTTGCACTCGAAGCCTTCGCCCAAACGATGCATCGACTCGCAGGAGTCCGATTCCGATATCGCATCAAGGGCTATCGCAAGCGTCAGGCCGCTTGGCTCAACGCTCTGCGGGCCGGAATCGGCCTTGCGCCGATCTAAACGGCGAATCACCCGTGCGCCGTCGAACAGGGCTGGACAGTTAGTTCAAATACGTATAAATAGACACATTGAATTAGGCTGTTTTGCAGCTATCTCTATACCATTCGCCCTATTTGAAAGCGGGGTAGACTTCAAAACAGCGTCATATGGACTAACTAAAGTTCCAAAACAACGTATCGGCATTGAATTGAGCAATTCGAGTCCTCAGAACTTATACGTATCTGAAATAACTGTCCACCTCGGATTTTGACGGCCGTCCAAACGCCCCCAAACAACCTCAATTGCCCTCCATTTGACAGCGGCAACAGGGTCGCTCACCATAGCAGGCGACAAATCAACGAAAGGATGAACATGGCAGCTGCACAGCCGCTTAAGATTCGCATGGTTGCCGGACTTGGCAACCCTGGCGATGAGTATGCCGAGACCCGCCACAACGCCGGCTTTAAGGCGATCGACGAGCTGGCCCGTCAGGCCGGTGTCACGTACTGGAAAAACCAGGCCGGCGCCGAGGTCGCACTCATCAATATCAACGATGCCGAAGAAGAGGGCGGTAAGCGCCAGATTGTACTGGTCAAGCCGCAGTCGTATATGAATACCTCGGGTGGCCCCATCTCCAAGCTCTGCCGCGAGTACAAGATCAAGGCCGAGGAGCTGCTCGTCATTCACGACGAACTCGATATTCCCGCCGGCGACGTGCGTGTTAAGGTAGGCGGCGGCCACGCCGGTCACAACGGCCTGCGTTCCATCATCGACAAGATGGGCAGCCGCGACTTCAGCCGCATCCGCACCGGCATCGGCAACCCTCCCGGCAAGATGGCCGTCGCCGACTACGTGCTTAAGCAGCTGCGTGCCCGCGAGGCCGAGGATTTCCAGGACACCTGCGCCCGCGCCGCAGATGCCGCCGGTCTGGCCATCGTCCACGGCGTAATCTACGCCCGCGATCACGTAAACGGCGCCGCTTCCGCCAACGGCAAGCACTAAAACCTACTATTTAGGGACAGGTTTATTTTGGCAGGTTTTATCTACGGAAATGCCGTGGTGGCTGCATCGCAATAAACCCCGCACTGCCATACACACATAGCGCCCCAAGGGGGCCGGCCTCATCACAACCCGAGGCCGGCCCCCTTTGCCGTTTTACCTGATAAAACCGACCAAAATAAACCTCTCCCCCTTTGGTAGGCCAAAGTGGATAAACCCTGCTCCCAACCGCCGAAGACACACGTAAGTGACATGTCCATGAGGGTATAATTTGCACCGTATGTCTGCACAACGCCTGTGCGCGTACGGTTTTACTCGGGCTACCGTCCATTTCCGTGGAGGCACGGTTCGGCAGCCCTAACAAGAGAGGGGTTCTATGTATAAGATCCTGGAGAAGACGCAGTTCTCGGAGAAGGTGTTCAAGTTCCGCATCGAGGCGCCCGCAATCGCCAAGCATGCGCACGCTGGACAGTTCCTCATGGTTCGCGCCAACGAGACGGGCGAGCGCGTCCCGTTTACCCTGGCCGGCTGGAACGGTGACGAGGGCTGGGTCGAGTTCATCTTCATGGTGATCGGCAAGACCACCGAGATGCTTTCCACCTACGAAGCCGGCGAGTCGCTGCGCGACGTCGTGGGCCCGCTGGGCGTTCCCACCGAGATGGCCGAGGGCCCCTGCGCCGTCATTGGCGGCGGCGTCGGCCTGGCAATTGCCTTCCCGGTCGCCAAGCACCTGGTCGAGACCGGCCACGAGGTGCACGCCATCATGGGCGCCCGCACCAAGGACCTCCTGCTCATGGAGGACCAGTTCCGCGAGCTCCTCGACGAGGACCACATCCACATCACCACTGACGACGGCTCCTACGGCGAGCAGGGCGTTGTCACCGCTCCGCTGGAGCGTCTGCTGCAGGACAAGGCCGTGAGCCAGGTCTTCTGCGTCGGCCCCGTTCCGATGATGAAGTTCTCGACCCTCACCGCCCAGAAGTACGACACCCCCATCACCGCGTCGCTCAACCCCATCATGGTTGACGGCACCGGCATGTGCGGCTGCTGCCGCGTCGAGGTGGGCGGCGTGACCAAGTTCGCTTGCGTCGACGGCCCCGACTTCGATGCCACCCTGGTCGACTGGGATGACCTTCGTGCCCGCCAGGCCGCTTACCGTTCCGAAGAGGGCGAGTCCCTCAAGGCCTATGAGGAAAAGAGCTGCGCATGCCACTAGTTAACGGTCGTTTCGTTGCCGATATGAAGTCGCCCCGCACCCCCGATAACGAGGAGCCGGCTGCCGAGCGCGCCTGCGACTTCCGCCCCGTCGACAAGGGCTTCACCGAGGAGATGGCGCTGGCCGAGGCCGAGCGCTGCCTCAACTGCAAGAAGCCGTTCTGTGTTGAGGGCTGCCCCGTCAACATCAACATCCCCCGCTTTATCGAGCAGATCCGCGCGAAGGACTTCGGCGGCGCTCTCGATACCATCCGCGAGGACTCCATGCTTCCCGCCATCTGCGGCCGTGTCTGCCCGCAGGAGAACCAGTGCGAGGGCAAGTGCATCCGTGGTAAGAAGTCCGAGCCCGTGGCCATCGGCCAGCTCGAGCGCTTCCTGGGTGATCGCCCCGAGCTCGCCTCCACGCCCAAGATGGCCCCCAAGAACGGCAAGAAGGTCGCCGTCGTCGGCTCCGGCCCGTCCGGCATCACCTGCGCCGGCGAGCTCGCCCGTAACGGCTTTGACGTTACCGTCTTTGAGGCCTTCTTCACCGGCGGCGGCGTGCTGGTCTACGGCATCCCCGAGTTCCGTCTGCCCAAGGCGGTCGTCAAGCGCGAGATTGACGGCCTGGAGGACATGGGCGTCAAGTTTGAGTACAACTCCGTCGTGGGCAACATGGCCACGGCCGAGGAGCTGTTCGAGCAGGGCTTCGACGCCATCTACGTGGCGACCGGCGCTGGCCTGCCCAAGTTCCTCAACGTCCCCGGCGAGAACCTGCCCAACGTCTTCTTCGCGAACGAGTACCTCACCCGCGTGAACCTGATGAAGGCCAACAAGTTCCCCGAGTACGACACCCCCACCAAGCACGGCAAGAACGTCGTCGTCTTTGGTGGCGGCAACGTGGCTATGGACGCCGTCCGTACCGCCAAGCGCCTGGGCGCCGAGCACGCCATCATCGCCTACCGTCGCACCGAGGACGAGATGCCCTGCCGTCGCGCCGAGCTGCACCACGCTAAGGCCGAAGGCGTCGAGGTTCTGCCGCTCGTCTCCCCGCTCGAGTTTGTCGCTGGCGAGGACGGCTCCGTGTGCGCCGTCAAGGTCCAGAAGATGGAACTCGGCGAGCCTGACGAGTCCGGCCGTCGCCGCCCGGTGCCCATCGAGGGCGCCATCGAGGAGATCCCCTGCGACGTCGCGATCTCGGCTATCGGCACCAACGCCAACCCCTTCGCAAAGAAGATCGGCGGCAAGATGGAGCTCAACAAGTGGGGCTACATCGTCGCCGACGAGGAGACCGGCCAGACCACCGATCCCCGCATCTGGGCCGGCGGCGACATCGTCACCGGTGCCGCTACGGTCATTCTGGCGATGGGCGCCGGCAAGAAGGCCGCCGCTTCCATCACCAAGAGCCTGCTGGGCGAGTAATCACCCTCAGCGCTAGCCATCAAACGGCAAAGTCCCCGTCGAGCGCACGCCCGGCGGGGACTTTTTTTCTATGCCGGTCGACCGACCACCACAAAGGGGACAGGCACCTTTGTGGTGGTTTTGGTCGGTTAGCCTTCGAGCTGCGCTACTTTGTAGCGGTAGGCCGCGGCGATAACGTCTTTGCAGCCCTCGCGGCCCAGCTTGGCGCGGTTGACGACGATGTCCTTGCCGCTCGTCATCTTCCACTTTCCGGCGCTGTAGCGCTTATAGAACGCCTCGCGCGCCTTCTGCTGCTGCTTGACTAGCTTGGCGCCCTTCTTTTTGTTGAGGCCGCGCTTCTTGCGCACGATCTCGACGCGATCCTCAAAGGGCGCGGTCACCAGCACGGCAATGTGATTGGGATTGTTGCGCAGCAGGTAATCGGACAGACGGCCTTCGATAATGCAGCTCTCGGTCTCGCCCAGATCCAAAATCACCTGGCTCATCTTTTGGAACAACTTGTCCGAGTACGAACGTGCGTCGTAACGGTCGGGCAGAAACGCCATGTTCTCCACGGCCAGGCGCTCGTCGTAGGCAGCCATCTTGTCGAGCGACTCGCCCGCGCGCAGCGACGCACGCACCAGTAGCTCGTTATCGTACAGCGGAATCCTCAACTCGTCGGCAAGCATGCGACCAATCTCGTGGCCCTCGGCGCCAAAGTCGCGCGCGATGGTAATGACCACAGGATTCTTCTTATTCTCCAGATCGCTCATCGCGATTCCTTTCTCTATGTGACAAAGGGACAGTCCCTTTGCCACATTCTACGCTGCCACCATTCGCCTCTGATATGCGCGAACCAGCAGCGAGATACCAAAGTTGAGCACAAAGTACATCGCAAACACCAGGCCGTAGAGCATAAGCACCTGCGACAGGTCGATCGCGTGGGCCATCACGACGTTTGCCGTGTACATGAGCTCGGCCACGTTAATGCCCGAAAGATACGAGCTGTCCTTAATGACGGTCGTGCACTGGCTAAACAGCGCCGGAATGATCGTCTTAAACGTCTGCGGCAGAATGATGTAGCGCATGGTGGCAAAGAAGCCGAAGCCCTGGCTCTGCGCTGCCTCAAACTGGCCACGCGGAATCGAGTTGAGACCGCCGCGCACAATCTCGGCCATAACAGCGCTGGTAAACAGCGTAAAGGCGATGGTCGAAATCACAATGTCCAAACCCTGCACCGTAAAGTAGATAAACAGGATCCACAGCAGGTTCGGCGTGCAGCGGAACAGTTCGATATAGGCGCTCACCAAAATACGGAACGGGCGGGGCGCATAGTTCTTAACGAGCGCCAGCACCGTGCCAAAGATGAGCGAGAAAAAGATCGACAGCGCCGAGATCTCGATCGTCTTAACAAAGCCGCCCCAAATGTAGAGCAGGTTGGTCGCGTTGAAGATTTCCATGCGCTAGGCCTCCTCTACGTTATCGAGCCCCAGCTCGGCCAGGCTCACGCCGCGCGGACGCTCCTTGGAGCGGCGCTCGAGCCACTGCACCAGCATGGCGAGCGGAAAGCAGATGATGAAGTACATAAGGCAGCAGACGATGTATCCCTGCAGGTAACCGTACAGACTCACAAAGTTGTCGGAACGGTACATAAGGTCGCCGCCGGCCACAAGCGCCAGCACCGACGTGTTCTTGACCAGGTTGAGCGCCTGGTTACACAGCGGCGGCAGAATGATCTTGAACGTCTGGGGCAGCACGATGTACCAGTACGCCTGCGCACGGGTGAAGCCCTGGCTCTGGGCCGCCTCCATCTGACCGCGCGGAACCGCCTCGATACCGGTGCGGATGACCTCCGAAATGTAGGCCGCGTGATACAGGCCCACACCCAAGAAGCCCAGCACGAACGGCGCAATGCGCACCGGCTGGTCGGCACCGGTTATGGCCTGCAAAAACTGCGGACCGGCCATGTACATAAAGAGAACCTGTACGGGCAACGGGGTGTTCTGGTAAAACTCAACGTACACGCGGCTTATAGCACGCAGCACACGCGAACGGGTGGTAGAGAACACACCCAGCAGCGTGCCCAGCACCAGCGACAGCAACAGACCGGCAACGACCACCTGTAGCGTCACGCCAAAGCCCTCCCAGAAGGGCCCCATGTTTTGAAATGTCGTCGACCAACGGTCGGCGTCAAATAATCCTTCGAGCATTTGATTCCTTCCTTGGACGATGCGCCTATACAAGACCCCAGGTCTTGACCTCTTGGTCGAGCCAGCCGTCGGCCAGGCGATCGCAAATCACCTGATCGACCACGGCCGAAAGGTCGCAGCCCTTCTTGGTCGCCACGCCGTAGCCCTGCTCGCCAAACTTGACCTCGGGCTGCAGCAGCTCAACGGTCTCGTTCATGTAACCGGCCAGCGTGGAGCGGTCCATGGCAAAGACGTCGATATTGCCGGCGTCGAGCGAACTCTTGATGATGGGGTAGCCGCTAAAGGCCCTAAACTCGGGCTTGCAGCTAAAGCCGTTGTCCTTGATCATCTGCTCGATCAGGCCCTGCGTGGTGGCACCCTGGCTCACGCCAATGACCTTGCCGTCCAGATCCTCAATCGAGGTAAAGCCCGAACGCTTCTTGACCATGAGTCCCACGTAGTCGGTGCGGTACGGCGTCGAGAAATCCCAGCTCTTCTTGCGCTCATCGGTGATGGTGTAGGTCGCCGCGACCACGTCGAGCTGGCCGTTATCGATCAGCGGGCCGCGCGTCTTGGGCGTTACGTCGGTAAACTCGACAAGCTCCTGGGCGCGGGCCTCCTTGTAACTCACGCCAAAGACGGCAGCGGCGATCTGGTAGCACAAATCGACTTCCATGCCCTCAAAGCGGCCCTTGGCGGTGTCGTAATAGCCGTAGCCGGGAACATCCTTCTTAACGCCGGCATTCAGATGGCCGCGCGACTTAATGGCCGCAAGCTTGGACCCCTTGTCGGAGCCCTCGCCGCTGGTGGAGTTGCCGCAACCGGCAAGCGCGGTCCCCGTCAGCGCAAGCATGCCGGCGCCCGCCAGCTGCAAAAAGTGACGGCGCGACACGGCCGCCCTCGTCATATCCGTCATGTCCATCACCGCGCCTAGTGCAGAATCTTGGACAAAAACTCGCGGCAGCGCGGGTTCTCGGGATTGTCGAAGAAGTGCTCGGGCGTGCCCTCTTCCAGAATGCGGCCGTCCTCCATAAAGATGACGCGGTCGGCCACCTGGCGCGCAAAGCCCATCTCATGCGTCACGCAGATCATGGTGATATCCTCCTGCGCGAGCTCAATCATAACGTCCAAGACTTCCTGAACCATCTCGGGGTCGAGCGCCGAGGTCGGCTCGTCAAACAGGATGATGGGCTGCTTGGTGCACAGGGCACGGGCGATGGCGATGCGCTGCTGCTGACCGCCCGAGAGGTTCTGCGGATACTCGCCGGCCTTATGCGCCATGCCGACGCGCTTGAGCGCGGCGATGGCGATCTCGGTCGCCTCCTCCTTGCTCTTCTTTTGCAGCTTGATGGGCGCGAGCGTCAGGTTGCCCAGCACCGTCATGTTGGGATACAGGTTGAACTGCTGAAACACCATAGAGCTATACTTGCGAGCCATCTCCAGGTGGTTCTTTTTGGTGAGCGGCGTACCGTCGATGACAACCTCGCCCGACGTGGGCTCCTCCAGATAATCGACGCAACGGATGAGCGTCGACTTACCCGAACCGGAAGGCCCGATCATTACGAGCTTCTCGCCGCGCTTGACGGTGAGATTGATATCTTTGAGCACATGCAGGTCGCCAAAGTACTTGTTGAGATGCTTGATCTCGATCATGTCTGCCATGAATGTCCCTTCCCTGCGTTTACACGAGTTGAACTATTGTACGGAAAGAACCACGTTTCCGCAGCCCACACTACATTCCCGTAAAGAACCCGCAACCTTTAACCCACTCATTGGGGACAGACTTAAATGAGTACCTGCTCATTGGGCACTCATTTAGGCTTATAGGACAAAATGTGTGTCCCGATAGAACACCCGTTTCCATCCATTAATCCAGCCAGAACGGGTACGGGTCCCTGTGGTGGAGGTCCTCCCACACGGCCCTGTCGCCCCAC
>CABUTN010000031.1 GCA_902494565.1 uncultured Collinsella sp.
AAGGGGTGGGGAAAGGTGTTGAAAAATGGGGCGGTTCCCCATATTATTAATGACGTCGACAGGCGGGGTGGTTCCCCGCGTACGTGCCATCTGAGTAACCGAGGGGAGGGCGCACATGGGAATGACTGGTGCATACGAGCGCAATCTCGATGCAAAAGGTCGTCTGTCCCTGCCTGCACCCCTTCGCGAGGAGCTTGGAGAGCACGTTCGCGTGTTCAAAGCCCTGGATGTCGATGCTCTGTACGTGTTCTCTGCCGAGGCCTTCGATAAGTGGGTCGAAGGACTCTTCGCGGGTCGTGAGGGCCACGAGGGTTTTAACCCGCGTGACATTAATGACCAGAAGCTCATGAGGGCGATCAACAAGCGCACCACGTCGATGGACGTGGACAGCGCCGGTCGTATCGGTCTTTCCGAGTCTCTCCGCAAGCAAGCGAACCTCGACCGCGAGGTCACGGTTGTGGGCAACTACGACCACCTTGAGGTTTGGGATCGCGCCGCGGCCGATGAGGACGATGACGATGAGGCCCTGCTGGACCTCTTCTTCTCGTAAGGGCAAGGCACGGGTAACGGATGGAGCGTGGGATCTTGACACAAGAATATCGGCATGAACCTGTCATGCTCGGCGAAGTGCTTGAGTCGCTGCGGCTAAAGAGCGGCTCCGTTGTCTGCGATTGCACCCTTGGCGGTGCCGGCCATTCGGTAAAGATGGCCGCGCAGGTGGGGGAGACGGGCCTTTTGCTCGGCGTCGATCAGGACGACATGGCCCTCGAGGCCGCTGGCGCCCGTCTGGACCGCGAGGTTCCCGGCGTTCCGCACCAGCTGCTGAAGGGCAACTTCGGTGACTTGGACGAGCTGCTTTGCTCGGCCGAGGTGCCTGGGGTCGATGGCTTCCTGTTCGATTTGGGCGTTTCGTCACCGCAACTCGATATCCCTGGCAGGGGCTTTTCGTATAACGAGGACGCCCCATTGGACATGCGGATGGATCCGGGTAATAACACCTTAAACGCAGCTGAGGTCATCAACACCTATAACGAACACGACCTCGCCCGGATTCTACGCGTCTACGGCGAAGAGAAGTTCGCCTCGCAGATCGCGCGCGAGATCGTGCGCCGCCGCGAGCAAGAACCGATCGAAACCACCGGCCAATTTGTCGAGATCATCAAGGCGGGTATCCCAGCTGCCGCTCGTCGGCATGGTGGACACCCGGCCAAGAAAAGTTTCCAGGCCATTCGCATCGAGGTCAATCACGAGCTCGATGTGCTCGAACGAGGGCTTGATGCCGCCACCAGGTGGCTCAACCCGGGCGGACGTATCTGCGTCATCTCGTATCACTCGCTCGAGGACCGTATCGTAAAGAACCACTTTAAGGAGATGAGCCAGGGGTGCACGTGTCCGCCGGAGATTCCGGTGTGCGTGTGCGGCAACGTGCCGATACTCAAGGTCATCACCCGCAAACCCTTGGTTGCCCAGCCTGATGAGGTTGAGCACAACCCTCGGGCGAGATCAGCCAAAATCCGCGTGGCGCAGCGTCTGTAGGCGCGACCGCGCGATATTGGACCTCCCGCTCGTACCATAAACGAAGCTTAAACACACTACCAACGTACTCGGGATGGGAGGCGGCATATCATGGGCTACAACACTTCAAGCGCAGCACTCGCCTATGATATGAACGCCATGCCCGCCTATCGTGAGACGCCGCAGGCCCCCGTTGCTCCCCGTGAGCAGCGCACGCCGCGCTTTGATGTCTACACGGGCGCGGGCCGTCAGGCAAACCAGGCGGTAAGCCCGGTTTTCATGAGCGTTCTTAAAACGTTTTGCATCATTGCGGCTATCTTCATGACGATCGGTGTCGCCCGCGTGGCGCTTGCCGGCGTCACGGCCCAGGTGCTCAACAGCAACGCCGAGCTTACCAACACGCTCGAAAAAGCGACCGATGAGAGCTCCGATCTGGAGGTCATGCATTCGGTCTATGGCGCCGACACGCGCATTCGCGACCTTGCGGGCGCTTATGGCATGGTGGAGCCCAGCGAGAGCGTTACACTTGACTTTTCGCAGGATGCAGCCGCGGGCGCCAACGCGACCGCGACCGCTCAGTAGCAAGACGGTAGCTGAGTATGACAAATGACTATCGCCGCGGTTCCGATGGGAGCCGCGGTTCTGGACGTCCCTCGTCGCGGGGACGTTCTGGTTATCAAGGAACGGGTCGGCAATCTTACAACGCCGGGCAGTCCCGTGGCAACGACCCGGCGTCGCGACTTCGCGGCTCGGGCGGCCCTCAAGTGCATAACACCAGGTCGCGCAAGAGTTCGTCGACCGAATGGCTCACAGGCGCGCCTCTGCCTCGCCGCAAAGCCGTCATGGGCTTCATCGGGCTTGGCTTGGGCTTGGGCGTCTTTCGCCTTGCCGACTATCAAATTGTCGAAGCCGATAAACTGCGCGAGCGTGCCGATGCGCGCCGCCTGCTTGCGCAGACCCTCTATGCCAAACGCGGCACCATCTACGACCGCAACGGCAACGTGCTGGCGTCGTCGGTCGAATGTCGCAACATCGCCGTGAACCCGCAGCTTGTCGAGGATGTTGACAAGACGGTGTCGGCGCTGGTCAAGGCAACTGGAATCGATAAAAAGACCTGTCGCAAGCTCGTCGAGTCCGATGGAACCTGGGTGTATGTCAAGCGCCAGGTGGACGAAGACGATGCTGCTGCGCTGGAGAAGAAGAACCTGCCCGGCGTGCTTTTTGAGCAGGCCATGAAGCGCGTATATCCATACGGCAATCTGGCATCGCAGGTGCTGGGTGTAGTGAATGTAGACAACGAAGGCTTGACGGGCCTCGAAAAGCAGTACAACAAGCTTCTGACCGGCACGAACGGTTCTCTCGTACGCGAGCGTGCGAGGGACGGCAGCTATATCGCGGGCGGTGCCTATAAAAAGGTGGCTGCGGTCGACGGCGTTGATATCGTGACGACGCTCGACGTCAATATCCAGCGTGCGGCCGAGGATGCCCTGGCAGAGGCAGTTGAGAAGACTAAGGCCAAGAACGGCTCGGCGCTGGTCACCGACCCCACGACCGGTGAAATTCTCGCAGCCTGCTCGTACCCGACCTACGACCAGACCGATCTGGAGAACGCCAAGACCGAGGATATGAACCTGCGCCTGGTCACTGACGCCTACGAGCCCGGCTCGGTCTTTAAGACGCTCGTGGCGGGCGCCGGCTTCGACTTGGGCGTCGTGCGATCGAGTACGTCGTTTGAGGTGCCGGCGAGCATCAAGGTGGGCGACGATACCGTTACCGATGCCGATAAGCGCGACTATGCCATGACCATGGATGTGCGCGAGATGATGCGCCGTTCGTCAAACGTGGGCTTTGTCCTGGTGGGGCGCAAGATCGGTGCCGACGACTTTGCCGCCTATGTGGACAAGTGGGGCATCGGTCACAGCTCCGGCGTCGATTTTCCGGGCGAGAGCCTGGGCATCGTCAAGGAGCGCGACCAGTACGACGGCGCCACGCTGGGCTCGATGAGCTTTGGACAGGCGCTGTCCGTCTCGCCGATAGAGATCGCACGTGCCGTGGGCGGCATCGCCAATGGCGGCGTGATGATGACCCCGCACTTCTATAAGTCCAGCAAAGGCGACGAGAAGGACTGGGGTGAAGGCGAGCGCGCGATTTCGGAGGACGCCGCATCCCAGGTGACATCGTGCATGCAGACGGTCGTGTCCGAGGGAACGGGCGTTGGCGGCGCGGTTGACGGCTATGACGTGGCGGGTAAGACCGGTACGGCCGAACGAGCCGACGAGAACGGCGGCTACCTCAAGGAGAACTACATGTCGTCCTTTATGGGCTTTGCACCGGCACAATCGCCTAAGGTGCTGTGCTATATCACGCTCGACGGAACGCCGAGCGGCTCAGATGCCGCTGCGGTGCCGTTCCAGTCCATTATGGCCAACGCACTCGACGTGCTGGGCATTCCGCACACGAGGTAGGGGGTTACAATCTTTGGGGCGTGGTTTGTTGTCCCATATGAGGGGTGTTCACATGCCCTGCACCACGCATGCGCGGCGCTGGGATACAATACGCCGATAGCATTATTAGGTTTACAGGGGAGCTGCAATGATAGAGATCGCCGTCAACAACCTCGCGGCCGCAACAGGGGCCCGAACCGTGACGGGAGAAGCCGATCGGGTATGCCGCGGGTGCGTTATCGACTCGCGCCAGGTCGAGGAAGGGACGATTTTCGTCGCCTTTCCCGGTGAAAACGTCGACGGCAATGATTTTGCTTCCCGTGCCGTCCAGTCGGGCGCCGGCGCCGTCGTGATGACGCGTGAGCCCGAGGCCGAGCTGGTCTCGCTGGCGCAGGACAAGGGCTGTGCCATCTTGCTGACCGATGATCCCGAGGAGTTTCTGCTGCGTTTGGCGCACACGTACCGTCTGGAGCTTGACTGCCTGGTCGTTGGTATTACCGGTTCCATCGGCAAGACGACGACCAAGGACGTGCTCGCCGCCGTGCTCGCCAAGCGCTATCGTGTCTGGGCCACCAAGGGCAATTTCAATAACCTGATCGGCATGCCGCTCACGGTGCTTTCCGCTCCGGCCGATACCGAGGTCCTGGTGCTCGAGATGGGCATGAACCATTTCCACGAGATTGAGCGCCTGTCCCAGTCCGCCAATCCCAACCTTGCCATCGTGAGCAAGATTGGTACCTCTCATATCGGCATTTTGGGTAGCCGCGAGAACATCGCCCGCGCTAAGGCCGAGATTGTCCAGGGTATGTGCGCCGCCGGCGACTTCTTGCCGTTGCTGGTTTTGGGCGGCGAGGACGACTTTACACCGTTCATTCGCGATACGTTCGCCCAGCCTGCTGGTATCGACGTGATGCTGGCCGGCGTCTCGGACGATGATGAGGTCCGTGCTCGCGACATTCGTGTTGATGACGAGGGCCGTCCGGTCTTTACGCTCGATTTTGGTCAGGGCGAGACGATCGATACCATGCTTGCCATCCCCGGCGTACAGTCCGTTCCTAATGCCGTTAAGGCCGCCGCGGTTGCCTATCGCTTGGGCGTGACGCCCGAGCAGATCGATGCTGCCTTTAGGGGCCTCACGATCACCGGTCACCGCCAGGAGATCAAGCGCGCCAAGAGCGGTGCCCGCGTCATCGACGATTCCTATAACGCCAGCGCCGAATCCATGGCTGCTGGCCTCGATCTGCTGTGCTCGCTTTCGTGCACGGGGTCTCGCATGGCGATCCTGGGCGAGATGGGCGAGATGGGCGATGAGGCTCCTCGCATGCATGAGCTCGTGGGCGCCTATGCCGCCGCCAAGAAGCTCGACATGCTGGCGTGCGTGGGTGGTGAGCTGGCCCAGCTTATGGCCGATGCCGCGCGCATGATGGGCATGGACGAGGACCGCATCCAGGTGTTCTCCGATTATCAGCAGGTGCTCGACCGCATGGGCGGCGCGCTTGAAAAACATGATGTTGTACTGGTCAAGGGTTCCCGCTTTGTTGAGCTCGACCGCTTTGTGGAAGGTGTGTGCTAGCCCATGTTCGGAAATCCCTCGTATCCAACGTATCAGGCTTTTTTGGGGCTTGGCATCGCCGCTGCCATTGCGCTGCTGCTCATGCCGTGGTGGATCAAGCTGCTCAAGGTCGAGGGTATCGGCCAGCAGGTTCGTGCCGACGGCCCCAAGCGTCATTTGGCTAAGCAGGGAACGCCCACCATGGGTGGCGTTGTCATCCTCGTCGCGATTTCGCTGACCTGCCTGCTGATGGGCAAGCTCACCACCGAGCTCGTGCTCGTGCTGCTCGCTACGCTGGCGACCGGCGTGCTGGGCCTGATCGACGACCTGACCTCCGTTACGCATGGGCGCTCGCTCGGTCTGACGCCTCATGCCAAGATGATCGGCCTAACCATTATCTGTGTCACCTTTACGGTACTTGCCGTCAACTGGTGCGGCGTCGCCCCCGAGATTCGTTTTCCCGGCGGCCTGACGATTGACCTCGGTGTTCTTTCGACCACTATCTGCGGCCTTTCGTTCCCGTGGCTCTACATTGTCTTTTGCTGGCTGATGATCGCCGGTCTTTCTAATGCCGTGAACCTGACCGATGGCCTTGACGGTCTTGCTGGCGGCACCTCTATGATCGCCATGCTCGCCATGGCTGCGATGGCGTTTTTGCACGGAGACGTGAACCTGTCCATCTTCTGCACCGCGTGTGCCGGTGCCTGCTTGGGCTTTCTGTGGTTCAACTGCTATCCGGCGAGCATCTTTATGGGCGATACCGGCTCGCTTGCCCTAGGCGCCGCGTTTGCCTGCACGTCCATCATGACCAACACCGAGGTCGTCTCCCTCATCATCGGCGGCCTGTTTATCGTTGAGACCCTGTCGGTCATGATTCAGGTTGTCTACTTCCACTTTACGCACAAGCGCGTCTTCCTTATGGCGCCCATCCATCATCATTTCGAAAAGAAGGGCTGGGCCGAGACCAAGGTCGTCATCCGTTTTTGGATTATCGCTGCTGCCTTTGGTGCCGTTGGCCTTGCTTTGTTCTTCCAGTTGGGATAGTGGTCTTTCATGCCTCTTGCTGATGTCTTTAGCCTGCTCGTTTTGGGTCAGGGCAAATCCGGTCTCGATGTCGCCCGCTGGGCGCTGGCACATCCCGAGCGCGTAAGCGCCGTTACCGTGTATGGCGGCGGCACCTCTGAGCCCAATGACGCCACGCGTGCGCTCGAGGCTGCTGGTGCGTCGTTTGTCTATGAGACCGAACAGGTCGAGGGCGCCTATGACGTATGCGTGACGTGCCCGGGCATCTCGGAGTTTTCGGGCTTCTTTAAGGCCGGGAGCGATCATGCCGCCCAGATTATGGGCGAGCCCGAGTTTGCCTATCGCCTGTCGCCCGATAACTGGATTGCCATCACGGGCACCAACGGCAAGACGACCACCACGTCGCTGACTGATTATCTGCTCAAGGCTGCCGGCGAGGCCAGCGTAGCTGTCGGCAACATCGGCGAGCCGCCGGTCAACGAGATTGACGGCCGAGCCCACAACGAGTGGTTTGTGGCTGAGCTCTCGAGCTATCAGATTGCTACGACCACCGAGCTCCACCCTCGCGTGGCGGTGCTGCTCAACATCACTCCCGACCACTTGGGCTGGCATAAGAGCCATAAGAACTACGCGCTTGCCAAGATCAAACTGTTTGACAATATGGTCGATGACGATCTGGCGGTTGTCGACGTCGAAGACGCCGGCATTCACGAGTTCGATGAGTACATCTACATGCCGGGTCGTCGCATCTGCAAGGTCGCTTTTGACGAGCCCGAGGGCGAGGATGCCGCATTTGTGCGCGATGGCAAGATGATCGTGCGCCTGAAGGGCGTCGAGACCCCGCTCATCGCTACATCCGAGCTCAAGATCTCGGGCCATCACAATGTTATCAATGCCCTGTGCGCTGCCACGGCTGCCCTGGCAGTCGGTGCCGATGTCGATGGTGTCTGCCGCGGTCTGGCCTCGTTCCAGCCGCTCGAGCACCGCGTGGAGCCGTGTGGCGAGATTGACGGCGTGCGCTACGTCAACGATTCCAAGGCGACCAACACCGATGCGGTCGAGAAGGCGCTGACGGCATTTCCCGATGACGACGTGATCTTGCTGCTCGGCGGCCACGATAAGGGCACGCCGCTCACGGACTTCGCGCGCGTTGTTATGGATAACGTACGCTCGGTCGTCTGCTTTGGCGATGCGCGCGAGCGGTTCACCGCCGCTATGGACGAGGCCGATGTCGATGGCGATGTGGATATAGCCCAGGCGGATGACCTGCGCGATGCCGTGGACGTCGCCCGTTCGCTGTCGAGCCGTGGCGACGTGATCTTACTTTCTCCTGCCTGCTCTTCGTTCGATGAGTTCTCGGGCTATGAGGAGCGCGGCCGCGTGTTTAAGGACTATGTGGCCCAGCTTGCCGCTGCGGCGAAATCGCAAATGGAATAGGGGTTGCCGGTGAGAGAGGAGAGCCCCCGACAAGGTATGAGGAGGCCCGACTCGGACCGTGCTTCCTCGCGGCGCAGCACACCGCGTTCCGGTCGCGGCGGGCAGTCGTTTAGCGAACGCTATATTGCCGGCGTTCCCGCCCGCATCATGCGTCCCCGTTTGATATTCATGGCCTGCTTGTTTACCTTGGTATGCTTTGGCCTGCTGATGGTGTACTCGGCGTCTTCGGTCGAGGCGCTGCACGAGAATGGCTCGGCGACGTTTTTTCTGGGTCGACAGGCCGCGTTTGCCGTGGTCGGTGTTCTGGCGCTGATTGCCATCGTGCGCGTTTTGCCGGACAGCTGGTTTGGGGAGGATGTGCTCAGGATCTTCCTCATCGGCATGATAGGGCTACTGTTTCTGGTGTTCTTGGTGGGCAGCGGCAGCCGTGGCGCCACGCGCTGGCTCAACATCGCCGGCATTCAGTTCCAGCCTTCCGAGTTTTTAAAGCCATTTGCCATTGCGTATTCGGCCATCATGCTTGATCGGTTCTTTTCGCCCGGTGGCAACATCAACGAATTCCTTCGCAAGATGGGCATCTACCTGGGCATTTCGCTCTTTCTGATCTTTATCCAGCCCGATTTCGGTACTGTCCTGATCATCCTGTTGACCCTCATGTGCATGGCGTTGTTTGCGGGTCTCGACCCCAGATTTATCATCGGCGTGCTAATCTTCGGCATTCTCGTGATCGTGATTGCGCTTGTCGCAGAGCCGTACCGTATGGTGCGTATTCAGGTTGCCTTGAACCCTTGGGCCGACGAGTATGGTGATGGCTATCAGGCCACGCTTGCCATCATGGCCTTTGCCTCGGGCGGTCTGTTCGGCCGTGGCATCGGCAACTCAACCATGAAGTACTCGTATCTGCCCGAGGCGCACAATGACTACATCTTGGCCATCATTGGCGAGGAAGTCGGTTTTGTCGGAACCGTGCTGTTCTTCTTGGTGTTTGCGATGCTGATCTACTCGGCGTTTCGCATTGCCGAGCAGGCGACCGATCGTCGGGGCGCGCTCATGGCGTCTGGCTCCGCGGTCATTCTCGCGGTGCAATTTTTGATTAACGCGCTGGGCATCCTCAACGTGTTTCCCATGACGGGCAAACCGTTGCCGTTTATTAGCTACGGCGGTTCGTCGATTATCGTGTCGCTTATGCTTGCCGGTCTGATCCTGCGCGTTTCGTATGAGAGCGCCCGCCGCGATGAGTATGACCGCCGCCGTGAGAGCTTTGCCGTTATGGATGAGAGTACCGCCGGCGTGCCCCACGTGCGCGGCGAGCGATCTTCGCGTAACGGTTTTACCGTCCTGGATGGCTCTGCGACCGAGCCGGCAGCCCGCCCGCGTCAGCGAACGGCGCCGCAAGGTCGTCCTCAGCGCCCCACTCCTCGCAATGCGGGCGGCGGATATAATCGAATCGATTTGAACTCGGACCCGTCGGCGCGTCTGCGCACCGACGACCAGGGACCGCGTGTACGAAGGGACTACCATGACCGATAAGATGACCGTTGCTATTGCAGCCGGCGGCACGGCTGGACACATCAACCCCGCGCTCGCCTTGGCCGAAGAGCTGCGTGACCGTGGCCACCATGTTGTGTTCGTGGGCCAGTCGCGCAAGCTCGAGGGTCGTCTGGTCCCCGAGGCTGGGTTTGATTTTGTGCCCATTACGGTCACGGGCTTCGACCGCTCCCGTCCTTGGACGGCGCTGACCTCGCTGTGGCGTGTCAACAAGGCCAAGCGTGCTCTCGCCAGTCATTTCTCAAAGGTCGGCAAGCCCGATGCTGCCGTCGGTTTTGGTGCCTATGTCGAGGTTCCGCTGCTGGGGTGGTGCAAGGGCGCAGGCGTTCCGTATCTGCTGCATGAGCAGAACTCTGTTCCGGGCCTGGCCAACAAGATGATGAACTCCCACGCCGCCCGCGTGTGTATCTCGGTGCCGGCAGCGCGTTCGGTCTTTGAGCGCGAAGGTGACCCTGACCACGTGCTCATGACCGGCAACCCCGTACGTCGCTCGGTAATCGAGGGCGATCGCGCTCGCGGCCGCAAGGCACTTGGCGTTCCCGAGGACGCTACGCTGCTGCTCGTCTTTGGCGGTTCACTTGGCGCCCAGCACCTCAACGAGCGCGTGGTTTCGCTCAAAAACGAGCTGCTTTCGCGCAAGAACCTCTATGTGTTGCATTCGACGGGTGCCGACGGCTTTGAGGAGACCGAGCGCGCTTTGGCACTGACGCCCGAGGAGGCGAAGCGTTACCGCGTCCAGCCTTACATCGACAACATGGGCGATATGCTGGCTGCTGCCGATTTGGTGCTCTCGCGTTCGGGCGCATCGAGCGTGGCCGAGATCGCTGCGCTCGCCGTGCCCTCGGTGCTCGTGCCGTATCCGCATGCGACGGCCGACCACCAAACCACCAATGCTCGTTATCTGGTCGACGCCGGGGCCGGCGTGCTCTGCGCCGATGCCGATATCGACGGTTCTGCCTTTGCCGATGAGCTGCTGCACCTGGTCGATGACGCGGCGGCACGCGACGCCATGCGTCAGGCGGCGCGTGGTCTGGCTCAGGATAGGGCCGCCGCTCTTCTGGCGGATGCGGTAGAGGGTTTGCGTTAGTTAGACGGGATATCGTCGGTCGCCCTCGCGCTGATGCGGTAGGTGCGGTACAGTTAACGGGTTACAGGCAGTGTTTACGCAAGGAGTACACGAGCACATGGCTGATTCCCAGACTGCAACCTCCGCGCCCGAGTTTAAGAGCGCCCACTTTATCGGTATCGGCGGCGCCGGCATGAGCGGCATCGCCCTCGTTCTGCACGAGCGCGGTTATGCCGTTACCGGCTCCGACCTTAAGACGTCACGTTATATCCGCCAGCTTACCCGCGCTGGTGTGAAGGTGCATGTGGGCCATGAGGCCGCCACGATCGACGAGGTCAAGCCCGACGTGGTTGTTGTCTCCACCGCTATTCCGGAGTCCAACCCTGAACTCGTGCGCGCTCGCGAGCTTGGTATTCCCGTGTGGCCCCGTGCCAAGATGCTCTCTGCTTTGGGCCACGGCTACACCACCGTCGCTGTTGCCGGCACGCATGGCAAGACCACCACGTCTTCGATGTGCGCCACCATGCTCGACCGCATGGGTCTGGATCCGAGCTTCCTGATCGGTGGCATCGTCGAGGGCTATGACACGAACGGCAAGAACGGCTCGGGCGACTACTTTGTCGCCGAGGCCGACGAGTCCGACAGTTCCTTCCTGTTCCTGAACCCCAACGTGGTCATTGTGACCAACGTCGAGGCCGACCACCTCGATCACTACTCGGGTATCGAGGAGATCGAGGCGACTTTCGCCAAATTCATGAGCCTGGTGGGCGAGGACGGCACCGTCATCGTCTGCGGTGAGGACCCGCATCTGGTCGAGCTCGCCAAGTCGACGGGCCGTCACGTGCTTTCCTACGGCTTTGCCGAGAGCAACGACATCGTCTGCATGCACCCGGATGTCAAGGGCATCCAGAGCGACTTTATCGTTCGCTTTGAGGACGGCACTGAGCACGCTGTGGAGATCAAGAGCAACCCCGGTCGCCACAACATGCTCAACGCCACGGCAGTGCTAACCGTTGCCCATGTCCTGGGCCTCGACGTCGACGCCGCAGCCGAGGCGCTTTCAAGCTTTGAGGGCGTCCGTCGCCGCTTTACCCATGTGGGCGATATTGACGGCATCACCGTGGTCGATGACTACGGCCATCACCCCACCGAGATCAAGGCGACGCTTGCCGCCGCCTCGTCGCTGGGTTATAAGCATGTCGACGTCGTGTTCCAGCCGCACCGCTATTCGCGTTTGCAGGCGCTGTGCGATGACTTTGCCGATGCCTTCGCTAATGCCGATAAGCTGCTGCTCATCGATGTGTTCTCTGCCGGCGAGATGCCGATTCCGGGCGTTACCTCCAAGATGCTCGCCGACACTGTGCGCGCCAAGCACCCCGGCAAGGAGGTCGTGTACTGCTCCAGCCGTCTCGAGCTCAATCGTGAGCTCGAGAAGATGGTAGGTGAGGGCGATCTGCTGCTTACTATGGGCGCCGGCGACGTTACGACCGTTGGCCCTGAGTTCATCGAGTATCTGACTGCCAAGAAAGACGCTTAGCCCCTATGGGTCTGTTTAACGCCGTCATGGCGCTTTCGGGCATGATTGACACGGATGTAGTCGAGGGTGAACGCCTTGCGCGTCATACGAGTTATCGTATCGGCGGCAAGGCCGACCTCTTCGTGACGTGCCATAGCTATCATGCCCTTCGTCGTGCCGTGGCAGTGCTCGATCGTGAGCAGGTGCCGTGGGTCATTATCGGCAAGGGATCTAATTTGCTTGTTGCCGATGCGGGCTATCGCGGCGCCGTCATTTCGCTGGGGCGTGAGTTTCAGCGCACGGTTGTTGCCGAGGACGGTTGCACGCTGACCGTTGGCGCGGGCGTTATGTTCGCGCGTTTGGTCAACGATGCCCTGTCGCGCGGGCTTTCGGGCCTTGAGTTTGCGGTTGGCATCCCCGGCTCGGTCGGCGGCGCCGTATCCATGAACGCCGGTACGCGGACCGAGTGGATAGGTTCGCTTGTCGAGGATGTGGTCACGTTTGACCCGGTATCTGGCATTAAACATTATGCGGGGTCTGAGATTGCCTGGGGCTACCGTGAGTGCAGCCTGCCGCGTAACGAGATTATTCTCGAGTGCGTGCTCAAGCTCAAACCTGCGCCCAAGGTCGATATTCGCGAGCGTATGGAGCGGTACCTGACGCGGCGCAAACGCACGCAGCCCATGGGTCGCGCTTCTTGCGGGTCGGTCTTTCGCAATCCGCCCGACGCGAGTGTTGGCAAGCTGATTGAGGATTGTGGATTAAAGGGTTTTTCGATTGGCGGTGCGGAAGTTTCGCCCGTACACGCTAATTTTATCGTTAATAACGGTACCGCCTCGGCCGATGACGTGGCCGCGGTTATCAGGCATGTGCACGGAAAGGTGAGGGAGGCGTATGGCATCGAGCTCAGACCGGAAGTTAAATTCCTCGGCTTCTAGAGCATCGAAACCTACCTTCCGCCGCGCCGGAGGGCGTTCCGGCGCACCCGTCCAGTCTCAACGTAAACCCTCTGTGTCCCCCAAGCCTGCTGGATCCGTACGGTCCGCTAAGCGTCCGGTCGTCGGCTCGCAACTTGGTGGACGCCCTGTCGCAAAAAAGACGGTTCACCCGGCTCCGCGCCCCTCGGTGACGTCCAAGCCGGCGATGGGTGCCAAGCCCTCTCGCCCCATGGTGACGCCCAAGCCGTCGCTGGGGGCTAAAGTGACGCATTCCGGCCGTACGTTGGGCGCTGCCAAGCCGCGCTCGTTGACGTCGGTGCCCGCCACGAAGGCGTCTGCGACCAAAAAAGGTATCAATCCGCTGTCGTCTCTTGGCGCCATGGCGAGTAAGACGTCCGATGCCGCTTCTGCCGTTAAGGGCAAGGGCAAAATCGTGGGCGGTATCTTGGCGGCTGTGGCCGTGCTTGCCGTCGTTGCCATCGTCGTTATCAATTCCGGCCTGTTTGCCGCTACCGATATTCAGATCGAGGGCAGCGAACACGTGACCAAGCACGATGCCATACAGCTGATCAACGTGCCCGAGAACACATCGCTCTTTAACGTAAATCCCGACCAGATCGCCGAAGACCTCAAGCAGAACCCGTGGGTCTCGGGCGTGGACGTTCAACGACAGTTTCCCCACACGCTCGTCATTACGCCGACGGAGCGCAAGGTTACCGCGATCGCTTATATAAGTTCCGACGATCTTGCCTGGGCCATCGGCGACGATGACACCTGGATCGCACCGCTTTCGACCTCTGTGGAGGTGGACGACCAGGGAAATGTCGTCACTTCGGGGGAGGGCGCCAACACATTGAGCGGTATCGATGCTGCGTTGGCGCTGGCCAAGCATTACGGAGCCGTGCTGCTCACCGATGTCTCGGCCGATGTCGAGCCGGTCTCGGGGCAGGCTGTTTCTTCCAAGGCCGTTAAAGCGGGCCTGGATTACGTGCGTGGTTTTTCCGGCGAATTCTTGGCGCAGATCAAAGATATTTCCATACCTTCGGTCGAGGCCATCTCGGCGAATCTTGATAATGGCGTTGAGGTCTCGCTGGGCGATTCTGACGATATCGCCAAGAAGGAACGCGTCGTGACCAAGCTTCTGTCGCAGGTAGAGGGCGTAACCTACATTAATGTTCGGTCCCCCGGCAACTATACGTTTAGAAACGCACCGACCGCTTAGCGCCGTTCGTGGCTTTGTTGAGGGGCCATACCACGCCGTTTATCTGGTTTGTTTGGTTTTCACGGTCAATTATTTGACTGATACGTTCATAATGTGCAAACATAATACGGTTTACCTTTGCATTTACTTTCAACCTGAAGGTTAATGTGCGCAGGGGTCAACCCATGCTATGGCTATAACCTTTGTTCGGAGGACCGACATGCACGAGACAGAGATCAACAACTACCTTGCCGTCATTAAGGTGGTCGGCGTCGGCGGCGGCGGTACCAACGCGGTCAATCGAATGATCGAAGAGGGCATTCGCGGCGTCGAGTTTGTTGCCATCAACACCGATGCTCAGGCACTCGCGATCTCTGATGCCGATATCAAGGTCCACATCGGTACCGACCTTACCCGCGGCCTGGGCGCTGGCGCCAACCCCGAGGTTGGTCGCAAGGCTGCCGATGAGTCCCGCGATGACATTGCCGAGGCGCTCGCTGGCGCCGACATGGTGTTCATCACCTGCGGTGAGGGCGGTGGCACCGGTACCGGCGCTGCTCCCATCGTTGCCGATATCGCGATGAACGAGGTCGGCGCGCTGACCGTCGCCGTCGTGACCAAGCCCTTCACCTTCGAGGGCCGCAAGCGTAAGAAGAGCGCCGAAGAGGGCATTAAGACCCTTTCCGATTGCGTCGACACCATGATCGTTATCCCTAACGACAAGCTGCTCGACATCGCCGAGAAGAAGACCACCATGCTCGAGGCCTTCGCTATTGCCGATGGCGTCCTTTCCCAGGGTACCCAGGGCATCACCGACCTCATCACCGTCCCGGGCATCATCAACCTGGACTTCGCCGATGTTAAGACCATCATGAAGCAGGCCGGCACCGCCATGATGGGTATCGGTACCGCTTCTGGGGATACTCGTGCCGTCGACGCCGCCCAGCAGGCTATTTCCAGCCCGCTTCTCGAGAGCTCTATCGATGGTGCTACGCGCGTCCTGCTTTCCATCGCCGGCTCCAAGGATCTGGGCATCCAAGAGATCAGCGACGCCGCCGACGTTGTCGCCAATGCTGTCGACCCCGAGGCCAACATCATCTTCGGTACCGTTGTTGACGAGTCCCTGGGCGACCAGGTGCGCATCACCGTTATCGCTACGGGCTTCTCCGACTCCAACGTCAACCGTCAGGACGAGCTCTTCGCTGCCCAGCAGTCCCAGAGCAAGGCTGCTGCTTCTGCTGAGCCGCAACGCACTGCTCCGGCTGCCAGCCCCGCTCAGGCTGCCCCGACTCGCAACGTCGGTGGTACCGAGCTGCCCAACTTTGGCAACGATCAGTTTGAGCTTCCCGACTTCCTCAAGCGCGGCAGCTTCTAAGTCGTTCTTCGCATTGTTTTGCACAGGGGCGCGTCCGTATGGATGCGCCCTTTTGTTTCTCGTTTGTAAACGAAAGCCCCCAATCTCCTTACGTTCCCTTTACGTTTGGTCCCTACCGCTGCGGGTATCCTTTTAAAGAAGTATGGCAGCCGTATGACACGGACTGCTGCGGCTTCGCCGCGATACTTGTGTTATTAGGAGGCTTTAGTATGGCAGCACGTGCGGACAACGTTTCGCGTGTCGACCATGATGGAGTTACGTTGGTAGAGGGCGCGACGCACGATGTCCGCTTTGCCTTTACCGAGCGCACCGGTGGCGTTTCCGAAGACGCGTACTCCTCGCTCAATCTGGGCTCGCATGTAGGCGATGACCCCTTTGCCGTTCAAGAAAATCGTCGCCGCGTACTCGAGGCCATGGGCGCCGCCGAGTGCGAGCACAACTTGCTTGTCCCCAATCAGGTACACGGTGACCATGTCGTGACGGTGACCTCGAATGGTGCCGATGATCTCGAGAACATTCGCGAGCAGATTGCCGAGGGCTGCGATGCCATCGTCTGTACGGCCCATGAGGTACCCGTGCTGCTCTGCTTTGCCGACTGCGTTCCCGTGGTGTTGGTGGCTCCCAACGGCTTTGCCGTGGTGCATTCTGGCTGGAAGGGCACGATTGCGCGCATTTCCGCCAAGGCCAGCCAAGCACTCTGCGAGGCGGCTGACTGCACGCCGGAGGACATCTCTGCCTATATTGGGCCCCATATCCTGGGTGACGAGTACGAGGTTTCCCAGGAGCTCATGGACCGCTTTGCCGCTGAGTTCTCGTGCATTGATGCGGGCGCTTCCCGTATGCTCGATCTTTCCGCTGCCATTTGCGAGGCGCTGGTAGATGTCGGTGTCGACGCGGATAATATCGTGGATACCCAGCTTTCGACCGTGCGTCAGAATGACCGCTTTTATTCCTACCGTAATGAGGGCGGTACCTGTGGGCGCCATGCTGCGATCGGCGTGATGCTATGAGAAAGATCGTATCGGCCCTGAGCGCTGCTGTGCTAACGCTTACGCTGTGTGCCTGTTCTTCGGGATCTTCTACCTCTTCCATTACCGTCGCCGGCTCCACGACCTGCCTTCCTATCGCCGAGATTGCGGCCGAGGGCTTTAAGGAGGAGACCGGCATCGACGTGCTCGTTTCCGGTTTGGGTTCTTCCGCTGGCATCGAGGCCGTCAGCGCCGGCACAGCCGATATCGCCAGCTCCTCCCGTGGACTCAATGCCGACGAACAGGATCTGGGCCTGACTCCCATCGTCATTGCCCACGACGGTATCGCGGTCATCGTGAACGACGATAACCCGGTCGATAACCTCTCGACCGAGCAGCTCCGCGATATTTACGCCGGCAAGATCACCAACTGGAAAGAAGTCGGCGGAGAGGACCTGAAGATTCAGGTTATCAACCGCGACGAGGCGTCCGGTACGCGCGAGGCCTTCCGCACTATCGTGATGGACGGCACGCCGTTCGATCGTCGCTCGGCCGTTCTTTCGGGCACGGGCCAGGTACGCGATGTCGTGTCCCGCTCGCGTGGCGCCATTGGCTACATCTCGCTGGGTTTTGTCGAGAGCCTCAATGCCAAGACCTCGGTTAAGGCCGTTTCGGTCAACCATGTCGAGGCATCCGAGAAGACGGTCGCAAGCGGCGGCTATCCCATCTCGCGTGACCTTTACTTCTTTGTGAAGGGTACGCCTTCGCAGCAGGCGCAGGACTACATTGACTATGTGACGTCCGAAAAGATGGACAAGCAGATTCGCGAGGCGGGCTTTATTCCCGTCACCAACGACGGAAAGGGGAGTGAGTAGCGTGGAAGCACAGGAAACCTCCCAGATTGAGCAGGAGACTCAGGCGCCCAAAAAGCGTGAGTTGGCGTTGGTGTCGCGCAGCACCTATCTTAAGGAGAAGGCGCTGCAGTGGATCTTCTTTGCCTGCGCGTTCTTGGCGGTCGTCACCGTCATCCTGATTTTTGTCTTTACCACGTACTCGGCGCTGCCGGTCTTTACCGACATCGGTCTGGCGGACTTCTTTAGCTTTACATGGGCACCCTCTGAGGGCCACTACGGCATCATGTCGCTGCTGGCGGGTTCTGGTCTGGTGACGGTCGGTGCGCTCGCCATGGGCGTGCCCCTGGGTGTGGGTACGGCCGTGTATCTGGTCGAGATTGCCAGCAAACGCGTGCGCAGGCTCATCAGCCCCGCCGTCGACCTGCTGGCGGGCATCCCCTCCATCATCTACGGCTTCTTCGGCATGGTCATCATCCGTCCGTTTATCGCGCAGCTGACCGGCGGTCTTGGCTTTGGCGCGCTGACGGCGTGGTTCGTGCTCGCCATCATGATCGTCCCCACCATCACCACGCTCACCATCGATGCCCTCAACTCCATCCCCATGGGCATCCGCGAGGCATCCTATGCTATGGGCGCCACCAAGTGGCAGACCATCTATAAGGTCGTGCTGCCCGCAGCCAAGCTGGGTATCGTGGACGCCATCGTGCTGGGCATGGGGCGCGCTATCGGTGAGACCATGGCCGTGCTCATGGTCGTGGGCAACGCTCCGGTCATCCCGGACAGCATCTCGAGCCCCATCTCGACGCTCACGAGCCAGATCGCGCTCGACATGAGCTATTCCTCGGGCCTGCACCGCTCGGCACTGTTTGGCATGGGCGTGGTCCTGTTTATCATCTCCGCTGCACTGGTGGGTATCGTCCGCCTGATTTCCAAGAAGAGGGGGTAGGCTATGTCCGATTCCGTTGACACGATGGTCGATACGACCTCGTCGCGCGAGCGCATCAAGCGTGCCCTTTCCCATGGCAAGAAGGGCCGCATCAACAAGGACCTCTCCAACAAGATCATGCTCGGCGTGTTTCGCGCCGCGGCCTATATCACCACGCTGGTGCTGATCGCCATCATCGCCTACGTGGTCATCAACGGCCTGCCGCATATCTCGCTCGACTTTATCTTTGGCTGGCCGCAGGGCGTCAACGCCGAGGGCGGCATTTGGCCCACGATCGTCTCGACCATCTACGTGACGGCGCTCGCCATGCTTATCTGCACGCCAGTTGCCGTCCTGGCTGCGGTCTATCTGGCCGAGTACGCCAAGCAGGGCAAGGTCGTCGACATTATTCGCTATGCTGCCGATGCCCTGGCCTCGGTGCCCTCCATTGTTATGGGCCTCTTTGGCTACGCCTTGTTTGTCGAGGCCATGGGTCTGGGCCTTTCGATGGTCTCGGCCGCCCTGGCGCTGGCACTTCTGATGCTGCCCATCGTCATGCGTACCACCGAGGAGGCAATCCGCGCCGTTCCGCGCTATATCCGTTGGGGCGCATATGGCCTGGGCGCCACCAAGTGGCAGGTCGTCTCCAAGATCGTGCTTCCTTCGGCTTTTGGCCGCATCGCCACCGGCATCGTGCTTGCCATCGGCCGCGCCATCGGCGAGACCGCCGTGGTGCTCTACACCATGGGTCAGGCCATCAACCTGCCTATTTCGCCGCTCGATTCCGGTCGTCCCATGACCGTTCACCTTTATCTGCTTGCCAATGACGGCATCAACATGAACGCAGCCTACGGCACTGCGCTTTTGCTGATGGCGATTATTCTGGCCTTCAACCTGTTTGCGCGTTATCTGTCGCGCAAGCGCCGCTAGTTAAGGAGTCCCATGTCCGTCTATCAGTCCGCTCCCACGCCGGAGCAAGCGGCCATCACGGCCAAGGATTTCAACTTTTGGTACGGTGACTTTCACGCGCTGACGGGGCTCGACCTCAACATCGCCAAAAACGCCATCACCTCGTTTATCGGTCCTTCGGGCTGCGGTAAATCGACGTTTTTGCGCTGCATCAACCGTATGAACGACCTTATCGAGGGCACTCGTGTCGAGGGTACCATGACGCTCGACGGCAACGATATCTATGCCGAGGGCGTCGACCCGGTCGACCTTCGCCGTCGCGTGGGCATGATTTTTCAGCAGCCCAACCCGTTTCCCAAATCCATCTACGAGAATGTCGCTTTTGGCCCTCGTCTGCAGGGCGTGACTAGCAAAAGCGACCTCGATGATATCGTGGAAGAATCGCTCAAGCGCGCCAACCTCTGGAAAGAGGTATCCAATCAGCTCAACAAGGATGGTTTGGCGCTCTCGGGCGGTCAGCAGCAGCGTCTGTGCATCGCGCGCGTGCTTGCGGTGCAGCCCGATGTCCTTCTGATGGACGAGCCCTGCTCCGCCATCGACCCCACGTCCGTCTCTAAGGTCGAGGATCTGATGGCCGAGCTGGCGCCCGAGATGACGATCATCATCGTCACGCATTCTATGCAGCAGGCGGCTCGCATTAGCGACTACACCGCATTTTTCTTGCAGGAAGTTGCCGGTGAGCCCGCCACGCTCATCGAGTATGGTCAAACCGACGCGATCTTCACCAGCCCGGTGGATTCGCGGACGGAAGACTATATCACCGGCCGCTTTGGCTGATCGGTGCGACTAGTCCCAAGCCGATCGGACCTGGTCCGGTGCGTATTCACTGTGCGGGCGGCATGACCGCACCCAACTGATTGGAGTGAACCATGCGCAAACTGTTTTCCCGTCAGCTCATCGAGGCCCGTCACGAGATGCTGAGCATCTACGAGGCCGTCGATCTGGCGCTTCACGACGCCGTGAAGGCCTATGTGACCGATGACCGCAAGCTTGCCACCAAGACCAAGAAGCGCACGCTTTCGATTGACGCGCGCTGCGCCAACTTGGAGGCCGTGTGCTACAACCTGATTGCAACGCAGTCGCCGGTCGCTTCCGACTTCCGCTTGCTGCAGACAATCATCTACGTCGACTTTAACCTGCAGCGCATGACCGATAAGGTTCGCCAGATCTGCCGCGCCACGCGTCACATGGTCAAGGCCGATATCTCGCTGCCTCAGGAGCTTGTCGGTACAGTTGAGGCCGAGGCCGAAGCCGTATATCAGGTGCTGGGCTCGTCGCTTTCCGCGCTCGTCACCAACGACATGTCCATCATCTGCAACCTGGCCGTCGAGGACGAGCCGGTGCACGCGGCCTACGAGAAGTTCTTCCGTATCTTCAACCGCATGGACGCGGGCGAGTTTATGGATGACGATAGCAACTACGACGACCTGCGCCGCGCCATCATGGTTTCGCGCTATCTCGATCGCATCGCCTCGATTTCCATCGATGCCGCCTGTCGTCTGACCTTCCTTTTGACCGGCCAGCGCATGAACGCCGGCGATATCGCCCGCACGGACGAGGATGAGCTCGAGAGCATGCGCGTACCTTCGGGCGAGGGCGTCATTATGAGGCCCGCCGTCGATGCGCACTATGTTGCCAAGGTGCCCGCTAACGAGGTGAGCGAGGGTCTTCGCTACCTGCTCGAGCACCTCGAGGACGAGGACGACACCGAGGATGACGAGGAGTAGGGTAGCTCCGTTCGTTGAAAGATTGTAAATACCTGAGGGAGCGCGACCTTGCGGATGCGGGGCCGCGCTCTTGCGTTAGCATGAGACTACTTGTATGGCTGTTAGCGGAGGCGATTGGCAATGGATAATTATTTGGACTTGATGCGCGCTCGCCGCGAGCAGATTCTCGAACGCTTTTATGCCGCACTCGATCGCGCAGGCCGTTCTCGCGATGCCGCACGTCTGATTGCCGTCTCCAAGACCGTTGGCGTCGATGAGACCGTTGCCGCCATTCAGGCAGGGTATCGTCATTTTGCCGAGAACCGTCCGCAGGAGCTTGTTCGCAAGCTTGCGGGCTTGGCTGAACATCCAGAGCTGCCTGCGGTGCGTTTTGACATGATTGGCAACCTTCAGACTAACAAGATCAATGCGGTGTTGGGTTCGGCCGAGCTGATTCATTCGGTGGGATCGCTGCATTTGGCGCAGGCTGTTTCGAGTCGCGCGGCCCGTAAGATTGAGGCGGGAGAGCTTGCCGGCCCTCAGCGTGTGCTGATCGAGGTCAATGTGAGTGGCGAGGAGTCAAAGGGTGGATTTTCGCCCGACGAGATTCGCGCCTCCGCCGGCGAGCTCGCGGAGCTTGAGGGAATTTGTGTGCAGGGGCTTATGACCATGGCGCCCCGGGGGAATAAGGATGTGGCGCGCCGCACTTTTGCCGGGCTGCGCGAGCTGAGGGATGAGCTGGAGGCGGCATATCCCGATCTTGAACTGCCCGAGCTTTCCTGCGGCATGAGCGAGGACTTTGAGCCTGCCCTTGAGGAGGGCTCAACGCTTGTTCGCCTAGGCAGGGTGGTATTTAGCCCGGAGTTTGAAGTAAAATAATGCTTTGAAGTGCGCAATGATTATCAGAGCGCCTGCACTAAACCGCGAGAGGACACAACCATGGGCTTCCTTGACGAGATTAAAAATAAAATGCACCTGGGCCAGCAGGGTTACGACCAGGGTTATGGCCAAGATGACGACTACGGTTACGATGACGGCTACGACGATGGCTACCAGAACAACGGCTACAGCGGTGCCTCGGGCGAGGGCTTCTACACCCAGGATGAGCCGAGCAACGGTCTTCTGGGTCAGACGCGCCGCGGCGAGGCCGAGTCGGTTGCCGTGTACACGCGTTCCGGTCAGCTGGTGGGCGATGATTCCCGTCACGCTACGACCTACAACCCGCCTTCTCGTTCGCAGGAGACGGCCGCTGGCGGTTATCGCCCCGGTGCCTACGACACGCCGTCGAGCTACGCCGAGAACACCCGCGTTCGCGCTGCCGCTCCCGCGCCTGCTCCCTCACCGAGCGATGCTTCGACCTATGCGAACAACATCATCAACGCCACGCCTCAGCTGCCGGCATACGTTCTTCGCCCCGAGAGCTACGACGACGTTGAGACCGTGGTGCGTCGCGTACGCACTAAGCAGCCCGTGGCTCTGATCTTTGTGGGCGTGCGTACCGAGGTCGCCAAGCGCGTCCTGGACTTCTCTTATGGCTTTGCCTGCGGCCTGGGCGCCACGGTCAAAGAGGTGGGCGACCGTGTGTTTATGGTGCTGCCCGCCGGCTGCGAGGTCAAGGATTCCGACCTCAAGAAGCTCCGTGCCGACGGCTACCTTAAGTAAAGACAAGACGAGGAGATTCTCATCAACATCTACACCATTGTCCAGCTGGTCAATACGCTGTTTAACTTTTACTCCACGCTCATCGTGGTCTACTGCCTTATGACGTGGATTCCCATGAAGCAGGGCGGATTGCTGCAGGATGTCGCCGCCGTCCTCGATAGCGTGTGCGGCCCGTGGCTCAATCTGTTCCGCCGGTTTATCCCGCCCATGGGCGGCGTCGATTTTTCGCCGGTCGTTGCGATTATTGCGTTGCAGTTGGTGCAGAAGCTGGTTCTGCAACTTCTTATAGGTATACTCATATAAAACTGGCTTAGTAACTCACGTCGGGCGCACGGCGCCAAGGCGAAGATAAAGGAGAACTTGTTATGGCTATTACCCCTGCTGACATTCAGGCTCAGACCTTCTCTGAGGCCAAGCGCGGCTACGATCCCGCCGAAGTCGACGTCTTCCTGGAGACCCTGTCCTCTGAGGTCGACGCCATGCTCGCCAAGATTGTCGATCTTAAGGGTCGTCTGACCGCCACCGAGCAGCAGCTCGCCGACACGCAGGCCCAGCTCGCTCAGGCTCAGGATGCTGCCGCTCAGGCCGTCCCTGCTGCCCCGGTCGCTGCTCCCGCCCCCGACTTCTCTGCTCAGGAGCGTCAGATCTCCGCTGCTCTCATCGCTGCCCAACAGACTGCCGAGAGCATCGTCAGCGATGCCAATGAGAACGCTGACCGCATCCGCAACGAGGCCGACGCCAAGGCCCGTGAGGTCATTCGCCAGGCTCTGACCGAGAAGCAGGCCGAGCTCGAGGAGATTGACCGTCTGAAGGCTTCCCGCGAGGAGTTCAAGGCCGAGTACCTCAAGCTTATCCAGCACTTCATGGACGATGCGCAGAACTCCTTCCCGGCCGATCTTATGGCTTCCACGCCGGTCGGTTCCGCCGCTTCTCCCGCGGTGACGATGCCCGCTGCCGAGCCGCTGCCTGTCGCCGAGCCGGTCATTCCCGTGGCCGATCCCTTCGCTCCGATCGACAACTTTGCCGCCGACGACCTGGACTAGCGCCAAAACTACAATCTAGTGTCCTTAAGAGGAGCTCGCACTTGCGGGCTCCTTTTTGTGGCTGTAAACGGGTTAGAAAAGGCTTATAGGACAAAATGTGTGTCCCGATAGAACACCCGTTTCCATCCATTAATCCAGCCAGAACGGGTACGGGTCCCTGTGGTGGAGGTCCTCCCACACGGCCCTGTCGCCCCACTC
>CABUTN010000032.1 GCA_902494565.1 uncultured Collinsella sp.
GAGTGGGGCGACAGGGCCGTGTGGGAGGACCTCCACCACAGGGACCCGTACCCGTTCTGGCTGGATTAATGGATGGAAACGGGTGTTCTATCGGGACACACATTTTGTCCTATAAGCCTGGACTGCTGGGTAATGCTGCCGAGTAGGTGGCTGCGGCGACCTATTCGCTCAAGGGGCGCAGCGATGCCTCCTCAAAATGGAAGGATCGCAAGCCGTCTTCCGTCTCGATGCACGCGCGACCAAAGTCATCGACCGTTTGAAAGATGCCACGCGCCAGCTCGTCCCCAGCGGGGGAGCGGGCGATAACGTGCTCCCCGATCCAATTGAGGTGAGCGACATATTCGCCGTGGACGGGCGCGAGCGGTCCGGTGTTTTCTTCCATGGAGTTGAGGCGTTCTGTCCAGGCATCTACAGCGTCTATAACGGCGTGATAGACCTCATCGAGGAGCATGTCGACGGCAGGAACGTTTTCGTTAAGGTCCGAGAGACCGATTGCCGGCAGGCCGCCATCGGGAACCTCCGAGGGTACATAGTTCACATTGACGCCAATGCCGCAGACGGCGAAAGGTTTGCCTTCGTTATCGCGTGCCGCCTCGACCAGAATACCGCCGAGCTTGCGTCCTCGCGCGACCAGATCGTTGGGCCATTTGAGGTCAATCTCGTTTGCAAGGCCCTGTTTTTCGAGCGCCGCAAGCACCGCTAGGCCGCTGACGGCGGCAAGACCAGAGTACTTTGCGGGATTAACGCATGGACGCAGGACAATCGAAAGCAATAGGTTGCCGGCGGTTGAATCCCACTTGTGCCCGCGCCGGCCGCGTCCTGCCGTTTGCGCGCGGGCGGCAAGTCCTGTGCCGTGTGGCGCTCCCTGTTTTCCTGCCTCGAGCAGGTCATCGTTGGTCGATCCGGTTACGTCGACTATCGTTAAACGAGAATCCATAACAGCTGCTACCTCCTAAGTTAATAAGGCAATCGCGCAATGGTGTCGAGAGATAGACACAATGTGAAGCCTTTGTCGCATTTGGACAATTTAATGTTAACACGTCAACAAAGACTGAAATGCGTTATCCTCTCTTGGTCGATGTAAACACGTCAACAACTCAAAGGAGGTTAGTGATGGGTTTCACGATTCTTGGAACAGGTTCGGCACTTCCTGAACGCAGTGTTTCCAATGACGAGCTGTCTGAGTTCCTCGATACCTCGGATGAGTGGATTTTTACCCGTACAGGTATCAAGAGCCGCCACGTCTGCACCACCGAGTCACTTGACGACCTTGCCGCAGCGGCGAGCGAGCGGACACTCCAGGTGTCCGGAATCGACGCGAGGCAGCTGGATCTGATCGTCTGCTCGACGACGACGGGTGACCACCTCGTTCCCGCCGAGGCGTGTGCCGTTGCTGAGCGACTTGGCGCGACGTGTCCTGCCTTCGATGTCTCGGCGGCCTGCGCCGGCTTCGTATTTGCGCTCGATGTCGCCGAGGGCTATATCGCCCGCGGTCGCGCCAAGCACGTGCTGGTCGTTGCCGCCGAGCAGATGACGCGCGCGCTCGACTGGACCGACCGCGCCACCTGCGTGCTTTTTGGCGATGGGGCAGGCGCCGCAGTGATTGAAGCTGGGGGAGACAGCCCCCTTGCCGTTGAGCTTTCGACGGCGCCCGACGTCGAGACGTTGCGCGTTCCCGGTCTGGTCGGTACCTCGCCGTTTAAGGACTCCGCAGATAGCGCGAGCGTGCTGTCCATGAATGGTCGCCGCGTGTTCAAGTTCGGCGTCAACGCCATCTGCGACACGGTCCATAAGCTTGCGAGCGATGCGGGCATTTCGGTCGAAGACATCGATCATTTTGTATTCCATCAGGCTAACGAACGAATCCTGAGTCAGGCGGTCAAGCGTCTCGGCGTGCCAGACGAGCGCGTGGTTCGAACGCTACGCGAGACCGGCAACATCTCGAGCGCCTGCATTCCGTTTGCTCTCGATCGGCTGGCAAATACCGGCGCGCTGCACGCGGGCGACACCATCGCCCTGGTCGGATTTGGCGCTGGCTTGGATGTAGGTGGCTATCTACTTCGTTGGAAGTAGTCGCACATAGGAAATGAAAACGCCCCTGGGGGCACAAACAAAGGAGAACTACCATGGCAGATCAGAAGACCTTCGAACGCGTTTGCGACGTTATCCGCGAGACCGCCGGCCTTGACGATGTCGAGATGAAGCCCGAGTCCACGCTCGAGGAGATTGGCCTCGACAGCCTGGGTACCGTCGAGATCCTCGTTGCCGTCGAGGACGAGTTTGGCATTGAGCTCGATACCGAGGAGAGCCCCAAGACGGTCGGCGAGTTCGTCGATACGGTCGAGGCGGCATTGGAGAAGTAGTGATGCTCAAGTCTCCTCTCTGCGATTTGCTCGGCATCGAAAAGCCCGTGTTCCAGGGTGGCATGGCCTGGATTGCCGACGCCTCGTTGGCATCTGCCGTGTCCGAGGCAGGCGGCTTAGGCATTATCGCGGCCATGAATGCCGACGCAAACTGGCTGCGCGATCAGATTCACGAGCTGCGCGCCAAGACGGATAAGCCCTTTGGCGTCAACGTTATGCTCATGAGCCCGTTTGTCGACGAGGTCGCACAAGTGGTGATTGATGAGCGGGTGCCCGTTGTGGCGACCGGCGCCGGCAATCCCACCAAGTACATGAAGGCGTGGAACGAGGCGGGCATCAAGGTTATTCCCGTCGTGGCTTCGGTGGCGCTGGCGCGTCTCGTGGCGCGTCGCGGAGCCACTGCCGTGGTTGCCGAGGGCACCGAATCAGGCGGCCATATTGGCGAGACCTCGACGATGGCACTTGTCCCGCAGGTTGTCGATGCGGTCGATATTCCCGTGGTTGCGGCTGGCGGCATCGCCGATGGCCGCGGCGTGGCGGCCGCTTTTATGCTCGGCGCTGCCGGCGTCCAGGTGGGAACACGCTTTCTGGTCGCAAACGAGTGCACCGTATCCGAACAGTACAAAGAGCTGGTGCTCAAGGCGGGCGACACGTCGACGCGTGCGACCGGCCGCTCGACGGGACACCCGGTGCGTGCCCTCAAGAGCCCCTTCACCAACGCCTACGCCAAGAGCGAGGCGGCGGGCGCAAGCGTCGAGGAGCTCGGGGCCATGGGCACGGGCGCCCTTCGCAAGGCCGCCAAGGACGGTAATTACGAAGAGGGCTCGTATTTGTGCGGACAGATTGCTGGCATGGTCAACGAACGCCAGAGCGCACGCGAAATCGTCGACGATCTGGTCGATGGCGCCGAGCATGTCCTGAAGGGTGCGTCCGCATGGGTAGCGTAGCGTTTCTGTTTGCAGGCCAGGGTGCCCAGCATCCCGCGATGGGCGTCGACCTTATCGAAGCGTCGCCGGCGGCTGCCGAGGTGTTTGCAATCGCCGATGAGGTGCGCCCGGGGACCAGCGAGCAGTGCCAGAGCGCCTCGAAAGAGGAGCTCTCGCAGACCGAGAACACGCAGCCTTGCGTGTTCGTGCACGACTTGGCTGTCGCCGTCGCCCTGCGCGAGCGCGGCGTGGTGCCTGCCGCCTGTGCGGGATTCTCGCTGGGCGAGGTCGCCGCGCTCACCTTTGCGGGGCCATTCGATACGCGAGCGGGCTTTGAGCTCGTGTGCGAGCGCGCGGCGCTGATGGCCACGGCTGCCGAGCGCCATCCGGGCTGCATGCGTGCCGTCATCAAGCTCGATGCGGCGCAAGTCGAGGGCCTGGCAAAACAGGCAGGCGAGGACTGCTGGCCGGTCAACTACAACAGCCCCCAGCAGACGGTTGTGGCCGGAGCGCCCGATGCGTTGCAGACCCTCGATGTCCTGGTAAAAGAGGCTGACGGTCGCGCCATGAAGGTCGCGGTGTCGGGTGCATTCCATAGCCCCTATATGGCCGAGGCGACCTGTGGCCTTGCTGCATATATCCAAGCCGGTCACGCGCCGTCCCCGTTGCTGATTCCTGTTATGGCAAATATGACGGCGGCACCCTATCCGGCCGACCCACAGGCGGCATCGGAGGTGCTGGCCAACCAGGTGAGCCATGCCGTTCGCTGGGTCGACACGCTGCATACTCTGCAGGATCAGGGCATCGACACGTTTATTGAGGTCGGCCCCGGCAAAACGCTGTCGGGCCTGGTCAAGCGTACGCTGAGCGACGTTCGCGTGTATTCGTGCGAAACGGCCGAGCAGGTCGCAGCTATTGCCGACGAGCTCGCATAGTCCACAGGGCTGTAACCCGAAAGGAATGACATGGGCAACTTGAACAACGGCGCGCTCGAGCGCAACGACTCACGTCGCGTGGCGCTTGTCACGGGCGGCTCGCGGGGTATCGGCCGCGCCTGCGCTGTCGGTCTGGCGGAGGACGGCTTTGATACCGCCGTCGTCTATGCCGGTAGTGTCGATGCAGCGCGCGAGGCGTGCGAAGCCTGCGAGGCGGCTGGCGCTACGGCACGCGCATATCAATGCGACGTGGCCGATCCCGCTGCCGTCAACGCGTGCGTGGAAACGGTCCTCAACGACTTTGGCTCCATTTGGGCGCTCGTCAACAACGCCGGCATCACCCGCGATGGCCTGCTCATGCGTATGGGCGACGATGCCTTCGACCGCGTGCTCGATGTCAATCTCAAGGGCACGTTCAATACGACGCGCGCGCTCACCAAGACCTTTATGCGCCAGCGCGGCGGTTGCGTCATCAACATGAGCTCGGTTGTGGGCCTGATGGGCAATGCCGGGCAGGCCAACTACGCTGCCTCCAAGGCGGGCGTGATAGGGCTTACCAAGGCGGTGGCGCGCGAGCTTGCGCCCCGCGGCGTACGAGTGAACGCGGTCGCACCCGGGTTTGTCGAGACGGATATGACGGCAAAGCTCTCGGAGAAGGTGCGCGCGGCGTGCGAGGAGCAGATTCCCCTGAGGCGCATGGCGCGCCCCGAGGAAGTGGCCGGCGTGGTGCGCTTTTTAGCGAGCGATGCGGCTGCCTACATTACGGGCGAGGTCGTGCGCGTCGACGGCGGAATGGCGATGTAGAAACCAGAGCCACACAACGGCTTGAATGAGGAGACCATGATGGAACAGAGAGTTGCAATCACCGGTATCGGTGCCGTGTCGCCGCTCGGCAACACCGCGCTTGCCACCTGGGCGGCCATGTGTGCCGGAACGTGCGGCATCGGTCCGATCACGCACTTCGATACCGATGCATTTGCCGTCAAGGTGGCGGCCGAGGTCAAGGGCTTTGACGGCAACGAGTACTTTGGCAAGCGTGACGCCAAGCACCTGGACCCCTACGTTCAGTTTGCGATGGCGGCTTCGGACGAGGCCATGCACGATGCGGGCTTTGATGTCGAGGGCGCCATCGATCGCGAGCGCCTGGGCGTCTACGTGGGTTCAGGCGTGGGTGGCATGCAGACACTCGTCGACAACGTCCACACGATTGCCGATCGGGGGCCTCGCCGTGCATCGCCCTATATGATTGCGATGATGATTCCCAACATGGCGTCGGGCAATATCGCGATCCGCCACAAGGCAAAAGGCCCGACCCTGCCCGTGGTGACTGCGTGCGCGACCTCGGCCCATGCCGTGGGCGAGGCGTTCCGCGCCATCAAGCACGGCTATGCCGATGCAATCCTGGCTGGCGGTGCCGAGGCCGCAATCATCCCCGATGCCGTTGCGGGCTTTACGTCCTGCCGCGCATTGACCACCAACCCCGATCCCGCGACGGCTTGCCGCCCGTTCGATGCAGACCGCGACGGCTTTGTGATGGGCGAGGGCGCCTGCGTGCTGGCACTCGAGAGCATGGAGCATGCGCAGGCGCGCGGTGCGCACATTTATGCCGAGGTCGTGGGTTACGGCAACACCGATGATGCCTATCACATCACGAGCCCCGATCCCGAGGCTGCCGGCATTGCCCGCGCGATATCGCTGGCGGTTGCCGAGGGTGACGTCAAGCCTTCCGAGGGTCTCTACATCAATGCCCACGGCACCTCGACCAAGCTCAACGATTCGTCCGAGACGGCGGGCATTAAGCGTGCGCTCGGCGAGGACGCGGCACGCGCCGCGCACGTCTCGTCGACCAAGTCGATGACCGGCCACATGATCGGTGCTACGGGCGCCATCGAGGTCATGGCCTGTGCCATGGCGCTCGAGCAGGGCGTGGTGCCCCCGACCATTAACTACCACACGCCCGATCCCGTCTGCGATCTTGATTACACGCCCAATCGAGCGGTTCGCGCCGACCTTACCTGGGCGCTTTCGACCAATCTGGGCTTTGGCGGACACAATGCCGCCATCGCGCTGCGTAGATATACGAGGAGCTAGAGCATGGATTCCAAAAGACTTGCCGAGATAGCCGATGTTATGGAGGACCGCGGCCTCACGCGCGTGCGCGTTGAGGAGCCCGATGGCACCGCGGTCGAACTCGAGCGCGCGAGCGCCGCACAGCCGGTTGCCGTGCCCATGCCTATGCCGGGTGCCGTGACTGCTCCGGCGGTGGCTCCTGTCGCCATGCCTGCCGCCGCGCCGGAGCCCGCCGCGCAGGCGCCTGCCGCCGCACCGGAGCCTAAGGGCACCGAGGTGACCGCTCCCATGGTCGGCGTTTTCTATGCTGCCCCGGCGCCGGGCGACGAACCGTTTGTGCACGTGGGCTCCAAGGTCAAAGCCGGCGAGACTCTCTGCATCATCGAGGCCATGAAGGTCCTCAACGAGGTGACGGCCGAGGCGGACGGTGAGGTGCTCGAGATCTGCGTGGCCGACGGCGACCTCGTGGAGTTCGGCAGCTGCCTCATGAGGATCGGATAGGTGATATCCATGAACAAAGAAGAGCTTAAAGAACTGTTACCGCATCGCGAGCCGATGCTTTTGCTTGACGAAGCCGAGCTGGTGGGTGACGAGGCCCACGGCAAGATCACGATTACGGGCGACGAGTACTTTTTGCAGGGGCATTTTCCGGGAAACCCGGTCGTCCCCGGCGTGATTCAGTGCGAGATGCTCGCCCAAAACTGCTGCGTGCTGCTGATGGGCGATGAGGAAGCGCGCGGCGCGACACCGTTCTATACGAGTCTGGACAAGGTGCGCTTTAAGCGTCCGGTGCGCCCGGGTGACACGGTAGACCTGGTGTGCTCGATCACGCGTGCGCGCGGGCCGTTCCGCTTTGCGACGGGCACCGCGAGCGTCAACGGCGAGGTGTGCTGCCGCGCCGATATGTCCTTTGCGCTCGTGCGCGAAAGTTAAGGAAGGCTTCATGTTCGATAAAGTGCTCATCGCCAATCGCGGCGAGGTCGCGGTCCGTGTTATCCGCGCGTGCCGCGACATGGGCATCAAGACCGTCGCCGTCTACTCCACGGCCGATGCGGACGCGCTGCACGTGCAGCTCGCCGATGAGGCCTACTGCATCGGCGGCCCGCGTCTTGCCGAGAGCTACCTCAACGATGATGCCGTGCTCACCTGTGCCGTCAGGTCGGGCGCAAAGGCAATCCATCCCGGCTATGGCTTCTTTTCCGAAAAGGCGAGCTTTGTGCGCGATTGCGACAAGTACGGTCTGGCGTTTGTCGGTCCTTCGGCCGAGGTTATCGACCGTATGGGCGACAAAGATGCGGCGCGCCGAACGGCTGCCGCTGCGGGCGTGCCCATCGTGCCGGGCTGCGATTTGCTCAAAAGCCCCGAGGAGGCGACGGCAGAGGCCGAGCGCATCGGCTGCCCGGTGCTCATCAAGGCTCGTGCGGGCGGTGGCGGCCGTGGCATTCGCAAGGTAGAGCGCGTGGAAGATGCGGCGAAGGCCTTCATCGAGGCGCGTGCCGAGGGCGAGGCCGTTTTTGGCGACGGTGAGTGCTACATGGAAAAGTTCGTGGCGCCGGCGCATCACGTTGAGGTGCAGATTATGGCCGACAAACAGGGCCATGTGTTTTCGCTCGGCGAGCGCGAGTGCTCGGTGCAGCGCCGCAACCAAAAGCTGGTCGAGGAGAGTCCCGCACCGTGTCTTGACGGGCACGACGAGATTCGTGCACGCATGCACAAGGCTGCGCGCGATTTGGCTCGTGCCGTCGGCTACGAAGGAGCCGGTACCATCGAGTTTTTGTACTCGGACGACGGCAATTTCTACTTTATGGAAATGAACACGCGCCTACAGGTGGAACATCCGGTCACGGAGTTTGTGACCGATACCGATCTGGTCAAGTGGCAGCTGCGCGTGGCTGCCGGCCAGCCCTTGCCGTTTGAGCAGGAGGACGTACCGGTCCGCAACCATGCCATGGAATGCCGCATCAATGCCGAGACGCCGGACTTCCTTCCGTCGTGCGGAACGATCACCACGCTGCGTGTACCGGGCGGTCCGCGCGTGCGCTGGGACTCGGCCATGTTTACCGGTGCTGCCGTTCCGCCGTACTACGACTCCATGCTCGGCAAGCTCATCGTGTGCGCACCTACGCGCGACGGCGCCATTCGCAAGATGCGCTCGGCCCTGGGCGAGCTCGTGATTGAGGGCGTGAGCGAAAACAGTGAGCTTCAGCTCGACGTGCTGGCAAACGACGAGTTCTTGTCGGGCATGTATCACACCGATCTGATGGGGCATCTCTATGCTGATGAATAGAAAAGCGAAGACGGTCAATGTCCTTGAGGGGCCGATAACCGAGTCGTGTGCCGAGTTTCCCGCGCGTCACGTGTTTATCAAGTGCCCGGAGTGCCGCCGCGTGATCGATGAGGCGCGTCTGCGCGACAACCTCGAGGTCTGCCCTCGTTGCGGTAAGCACTTTCGTGTGAGCGGTCGCGCGCGCCTGCGCATGACGGTCGACGCGGGAACATTTGAGGAATGGGATGCCAATCTGGCATCGGAGGATTTCCTCTCGTTTCCCGGCTATGCCGATAAGCTTAAGGCCGCTGGTGAGCGCTCAGGCGAGCACGATGCCGTCGTGTGCGGCAGGGGCAAGGTCTGCGGCTGCGATACCGCGGTCTTCTTTATGGACGCCAGCTTTATGATGGGCTCGATGGGCTCCGTGGTGGGCGAGAAGATCTGTCGCGTCTTTGAGCGCGCGGCCGAGCTGGGGCTGCCGGTTGTTGGCTTTACCGTGTCGGGCGGCGCCCGCATGCAAGAGGGCGTGACTTCGCTCATGCAGATGGCCAAGATCTCTGCAGCCGTTAGGCGGCATAGCGAGGCAGGCGGTCTGTACATCACGGTGCTCACCGATCCCACGACCGGCGGCGTGACTGCGAGCTTTGCCATGGAGGGCGACATCATCTTGGCCGAGCCCGATGCCCTGACGGGCGTTTGCCGGCCCGCGCGTGATCGAGCAGAACATGCACAAGCGCCTGCCCAAGGGATTCCAGCGCTCCGAGTTTTTGCTGGAGCACGGCTTTTGCGATGCGGTCGTTCCGCGTGGCGAGATCGCGCTTGCGGTGGGCGAGCTGCTGGCGTTGCACGAGGGGCACGCGCCTGGCCTGGGCGCGCCGCACGAGATCGTGCATACGGGTCGCCGCGGCAAAAAGCTGGGACATCTGTTTAAGCGCACGCCCGCACCAAAGACGGCGCTCGAGATTGTCAAGCAGACCCGCTCGGCAGACCGTGCCACGGCGGGCGAGATGATCTTGCTGGGGCTGGATGGATTTGTGGAGCTGCATGGCGACCGTTATTTTGGCGACGATGCCGCCGTGGTGGGTGGTATTGGCTGGAAAGACGGACGCCCCGTGACGGTTATCGCCATCGAGCGCGGCACCACGACCAAGGAGCGCATGCACCGCAACTTTGGTATGGCGCATCCCGAGGGCTACCGCAAAGCACGGCGTCTGATGCGTCAAGCCGAAAAGTTTGGTCGTCCGGTGCTGTGTCTGGTCGATACTTCGGGCGCGTTTTGCGGCATTGGTGCCGAGGAGCGCGGCCAGGGCGAGGCGATCGCCCAAAACCTCATGGAGATGAGCGGTCTTAAGACGCCGGTCGTATCCGTGGTGACGGGGGAGGGCGGCTCCGGCGGCGCGCTGGCGCTGTCTGTTGCCGACCGCATTCTTATGCTCTCGAGCTCTGCCTATTCGGTGGTAAGCCCCGAGGCCTGCGCATCGATCCTGTGGAAGGACACCGATCGCGCAGAGGAGGCCGCTGAGGCGTTGAAGCTCACGGCCCCCGACCTGCTATCGCTGGGCATTATCGATGGCATCGTTAAAGACGAAGGGTTGTCGCACGAGGAGATCGCCGACGCCGTGATGTCCGCAGCGTTCGCGGCTTTCGACAAGCTGGGTGCGCTCGATGCCGATGAGCTCACCAATCTTCGCTATGAAAAATACCGAGCGATCGGTCAGTATCGCGCAATGTGACAAAGTGTCCAAGGCCGTGGCTCATGTGGTCTGCGGCCTTTTTGTATCTTGTGGATAAAGTGGCTACACTACAATCCGGTTACGCAATGGATCTATATGGATAACGCCATGGGGGCTGATAAAGATGGTCGAATGGATTGTTCGTCGTGCGCAGGGTGACCGTGCGCGCGTGGGTACGCTGACGGGCATGGTGTGCATTCTCGCCAATGTGGCACTTTGCGCTGCGAAAGGTGCTATCGGAGTGGTGTCAGGCTCGGTTTCGATCGTAGCGGACGCCATGAACAACCTTTCCGATGCCAGTTCGAACATCGTGAGCGTTTTGGGCTTTAAGCTGGCGAGCAAGCCCGCCGACCCCGAGCATCCTTACGGCCATGGTCGTTACGAGTATCTTTCGGGTCTGGTCGTGGCGGCCCTCGTACTGCTTATCGGCGTTGAGCTCGTTAAGTCCTCGGCAGAGAGAATTATCCATCCCGAACCCGTCGAGTTCTCGCTTGCCCTGGTTGCGGTTCTTGTGCTGTCGATGGTCGTAAAGCTGTGGATGGCGGCGCTTAACCAAAAGCTCGGCGACCGCATTGAGTCCGAAACGCTGCACGCGACCGCGCAGGACTCTAAAAACGACGTCCTTGCCACGGGTGCCGTATTGATCTGTGCAATTGTTTCGCAGGTGACGCATGTAAATCTTGATGCTTGGGTTGGACTTGCCGTTGGCGCCTATATTGGCTGGAGCGGGTTTGATCTGATTCGTGATACGGTGAGTCCGCTGTTGGGCCAGGCTCCCGATCCAAAACTGGTCAAGCACATCCGGGACAAGATCATGAGCTACCCGGGTGTTTTGGGCGTTCACGACTTAATGGTCCATGACTACGGCCCGGGCAGGAAGTTCGCAAGCGCTCATGCCGAGATGGCGGCCGAAGCCGATCCGCTGGAGAGTCATGACACGCTCGACAACATTGAGCAGGCGTTTAGGAAAGATGACGGCATGATCGTCACGCTTCATTACGACCCCATCGTGACCGACGATCCAAAGGTGGCAGATATGCGCCTCCGCATCAACGCGATGGCCAAACAGATCGACGGCCGTATTTCGATCCACGACCTGCGCTGCGTGCCGGGCCCTACGCACACTAACGTGATTTTTGACTGCGTGCGTCCTTCGGATTTAACGATGGGCGCCGATGACCTTAGGCGCACGCTGGCGCAGCAGGTGGAGTCCGAATATCCCAAGTCGATAGCCAAGATTACGGTCGATGAAGACTACGTCGGCGCGGCACGCGAGTAGGGCTGTATCGCTAGGGCCATTCGCGCAAAAGGGGAGACCATGAAGAAACTGTATCTGCTCCGTCACGGTCAGACGGAGTTCAATGTCAAAAAGCTCGTCCAGGGCCGCTGCGATTCACCGCTAACGGACTTGGGCCGTCAGCAGGCCGCAAAGGCCGCCGCATGGCTTAAAGCCCGCGACGTCACCCCCGACAAGGTAGTCTCGTCTCCTTTAAGCCGAGCCATGGCCACGGCTCGGCTCGTCGCAGGCGAGCTCCTCGGCCCGGACGCCGCCGTCGAGCCCTGCGAAGGCATCATCGAACGCTGCTATGGCTCCTTTGAAGGGGGCCCGCACGACGCACTGCCTACCGACGTCTGGGATCCGGGCGAGGACTTAATCCCCTTCGGAGGGGAGGGAAGTCAGGCGCTGCAAGAGCGTATGGTAAGCACGCTCGCTAATCTCATGAGCGCCGATGATGTTGAAACCGTCCTGGCAGTAAGCCACGGCAGCGCCAGCCGCCAATTCATCAAAGCCGCCGCCCCAGAGGGCTTCGAACTCCCAGCAAAGCTCCCCAACTGCGCCATCATGATCTTTGATTTTGAGGATTCGCAAGAAGAATGCGACACGTCCCAATGTAAGTTCACCTTGCAGCAGATCATCGATCCTCAACAAAGTCTTTAGCCTGAGCGAGCAGAGTTAAGCAGGCATCAACGTGTCGTCTCCCGAGCTTTGGCTTGACACGCTGAACATCTACAAGGATAACCTTGAGGCCGTCGAGGCGTTCCTGGCCGACGCCCGCGCCATGGGCGACGGTCGCCTCAATGTGGTGCTCACCGGTGCCGGCACCTCCGATTACGTGGGTGAGGTTGTCGTCCTCAACCCCGACCTATCCCTCGTCGAGACCTATCTCGGTGGCGAGAGCGTCTACACTGAGAAGTAGCTGCTGACCTATTTGCGATTTGATGCGAATAATGAGACCCCGATTCGGCTTTATCGAATCGGGGTCTTTGCTGTGGTGTCCAGCTAAATCAAAACAGGCCTATTCTGCGACGATGATGCGAGTTGATTCGAGAACCATGGAACGCTGTTTGTCGTTGACATTTGCATCGGTGATGAGTGCGTCCATTTGATCGAGATTGAAGAAGCCGAAGAAGTCCATCTGTCCGATCTTGCTTGAATCGCAGACAAGGTAACGCTTGGCGGCGCGATCGCAAGCGAGCGCCTGTAAGCGTCCTTCCTCAAGGTTAGAACAGGAGATGGATTGGGCGAGTACGCCGTTGGTGCCGATAAAGCAAGTGTCGATACCGAGCGGGGCGAGAGCATCTTCGGCGATGGGCCCGACGAAAGAACCCGATCGTTTGCGATACTGTCCTCCCAGGGCCCAGATCTCCACATCGTTACGCGTCTGGAGCATGTTCAGCACGATGATGCTGTTTGTGATGACGCGCAGCCGCATGCGCGGCAGCGCACGGGCGATGAGAGCGCAAGTCGAACCGGGTCCGAGGAAGATGGTGTCGCGCTCTCTGATGAGGTTGACAGCGGTGCGTGCGATATGCTCTTTTTCAGGGGAGCGGATTGAGAGCTTTTCAAAAAACGGGACCTCTTCGGCAATGGGGGAGCCGCTTGAAAGTCGGATGCCACCGTACTCGCGGATGACGCCAGCGCGTCGCGAGAGCTCATCGAAGTCTCTTCGAGCGGTCATTTCAGATATACCAAAGATTGTTGCGGCTTGGGCAACAGTGACCATTCCGCGCTGAGCGCACAGCTCAAGTAATTGTTCGTGACGTTCGGGTTTAAGCATGGCTTGCCAATTGGATTATGCGGTAATGACGGAGGTATAGGCGCGGAGGGCCTCGATGGTCCGGGGGTCTGCGTCCTCGTTAATGAATGCCGCGGTCATATCCTCCAGTGTGGTGAAAAGGCAGAAGTCGCGCCTTCCGACTTTTTCAGCATCTACAACAAGATAACGCTCCTGAGCTCGAGAAAGAGCGTCTGAGAGGACCATGGCTGCATCGGGACGAGAGCCAAAGACCTCGTTTCCAAAAATACCGGTTGCCGAGACGTAGGCCTTGGGAGCGGATAGACCGTAGGGGCCGCGGCCGTTGTATGGCATGGTGAAAACTCGCGTGTCGTGACGCATCATGCCACCAACAAAGAATAGATCTATATGTGGATTGTCGGCTAGCAGGTTCAGCACGGGAAGACTGTTGGTGACGACGCGTATGTCCTCCTGGGGCAAATACGAACACATGAGCTCGAGAGTGGAGCCTCCACCGAGAAAGATCGTATCGCCGGCTGAGACGGTTTGGGCGGCGGCTATAGCAGCGGCACGTTTCTGATCAACTTGAAAACGACGTTTCTCCTCATGCGGGGTCAAACGTGAAAGGGCTGTTCCGTGGGCGGAGTGTGGAAGCTGAGCCCCTCCGTGTACGCGCACAAGAAGGCCCTTGTCGGCAAGCTCGGCCAGGTCACGCCTGATGGTCATATCCGAAACAGATAGGGTATTAGATATCTCGTTTACCGATACCGAATGATGTTGATCGAGCAAGTCGAGAATGGCCTGCTGGCGTTCGGATTTCATGAGTGCCGACTCCCTCATCGAGCGTTTGTTCTTATTTCAATGTAAACGAACAACATAAATAAACGCAAACCGTTCACGAAGGCACATTACCTTTCACCGGTCAAAACATAACGCTCACGGAAAAAACCATCAAATAGGAGGTAAATAGAGCTCATTCCAAAAATCATCTCTTGACCAATAAACAAATATAAACGAACAGAACGAACAGAACGAACAGAACGAACAGAACGAACAGAACGAAGAGAATTAATAAGTATGAAAGGACAGAAGATGCGTATCGGTGTCATCCTTGCAAGTCACGGAGAGTTCGCTCAGGCCGCCCTCGGCGCCGTCGAGATGATTGCGGGCAAGCAGCCTGATGTCATCGCTCTTGGTCTCACCGCCGAGAAGAGCCTGGAGTCTTTCGAGTCCGAGATGCGCGAGGCTTACGAGACCCTCAGCGCCGAGTGCGAACTCGTCGTCACCCTATGCGACATCTACGGCGGCACCCCATTCAACGTGACTACCCGCTGCCTGCTCAACGGCATGAACATGGTTGCCTACACTGGCCTGTCCATGCCCGTTGCGGTCGAGCTCCTGCTCACCCGCGATGGCCTCGATTCCGCCGACGCGGTCCGTGCCCAGCTCACTGCCGCTCACGCCGGGGCCCAGCAGGAGATCAAGGCTCCCGCTCCGGCCGTGGAGGCAGACGAGGACGATTTGGACCTCTAGGCTCGTTAGCCCGTCGATTCGAGTGGCGCTCACCCGTATCCCCCGAGTGGGCGCCTCGATCGAGCAGAGCATTCGTAAACGGTACTGAAGGAACGTGCAAACGAAAAGGAGAACATCATGGCACTCAAACTCGTCGACATCGATGACCGCCTGATCCACGGTCAGGTCGCCACCACTTGGATTCCCGACTTCGGCATCGAATCGGCAATCATTGTCTCGGATAAGGTCGCCAACGACCCCGTCCAGAAGTCCGTCGCCGGCCTCGCCGCCCCCGACATCAAGGTCTCCGTCTTCGGTGTCGAGAAGTTCATTGAGGTCCTCAAGAAGACCGAGCTCAAGAAGGCCACGATGGTGCTCTTCACCAACCCCATCGACGCCCTCAAGCTGCACGAGAACGGCTTGCCGTTCGACTACCTGAACGTCTCCGGCATGCGCTTCAACGAGCAGCGTCATCGCCTGCACAAGAACATGTCCGTCACCGCCGAGGAAAAGGCCGCCTTCGAGGAGCTCATTGGCCTCGGCGTCGACTGCTGGATGCAGACCACCACGCGCGATTCCAAGGAGCCCGTGTCCGAGCTCCTCAAGAACTACTAAGTAAGTAACCATCTCCGGGCATGTGAACCCGGGGCGTGCCCATCGGAGGGAACGATGGGCGAATAGGGAAGGAGAGGCTTATGCTTCAGGCACTTCTGCTCGCCATCTGGGCGGGTCTGTGCACTTGGGACCAGTTCGGTCCCCACCTGGGCTTCCGCAAGCCCCTGCTGGCATCCGTCGGCGTCGGCATCATCCTCGGTGACATGACGACCGCCATCATGATCGGCGCGACCATGGAGCTCATGTGGCTCGGCGTCAACAACATCGGCGCTTATGTTCCGCCGGATGTCATCTCCGGCACCATCGTCGGTGCCGCCCTGGGCATCATGGGTTCCACCGACACCGCCAGCGCCATCGCCCTGGCAGTCGCCATCGGCATCCCCACCGCCACCTTGGTTCAGCAGCTGAACATCTTGGTCATGACCACTAACGTCTCGCTTGTCCACGGTGCCGACAAGGCCATCGAGTCCGGTAAGTTCAACGCCGTCAACAAGTTCTTCTGGACCGGCGCCCTGTGCTTCTTCCTGACCCGCGCCGTTCCCGTCTTCATCGCCACGGGCATCGGCTCCTTCGTGATCGAGGACATCATGGCCTTCCTGCAGAACCAGGTTCCGTGGGTCCTCACCGGCTTCTCCACCGCCGGTGGCATGATGCCCGCCGTCGGTCTGGCCATGCTCCTCACCATGATGATGAAGAAGAACATGTGGATCTTCCTGCTGCTCGGCTTTATCATGGCCGCCTTCCTCAACGTCCCGACCGTGGGCATCGCGCTCGCCGCTTGCGCCGCCGCCGGCATGTGGGACGTCATTACCGAGGGCCAGAAGAATCAACCCGCCCCTGCCGCCGCCTCTGCCGCCGGCTCCGATGATGACGAGGAGTACGATCTCTAATGGGTAAGATCTCCAACTCCACCCTGAACAAGGTCCTGCTGCGCACCCAGGGTTGCCAATTCGCGCACAACTACGAGCGCATGCAGTCGCTGTCCCTGACCTACTGCTTTGCCCCTGTCCTCGAGGAGCTCTACAAGGACGCCCCCAAGGAGGAGCGCGTTAACGCCATGAAGCGCCACCTCGAGTACTTCAACACCCACCCGCTCGCGATCCCCTTCATCCTTGGCATCACCGCCGCCCTGGAGGAGACCACGGATGAGGATCAGAAGGACACCGTCGTCGGCATCAAGACCTCCCTCATGGGTCCCTTCGCCGGCCTTGGTGACTCCCTGCTGAACCTCACCTGGTTCCCGATCGCCGGCTCCATCGGCGCATCTATGTGCGTCGACAACGGCTCCATTATGGGTCCGCTCGTGATGTTCTTGCTCATCAACCTGCTGTACTGGCCGCTGAAGTACTTCGGCCTGCACAAGGGTTACGAGATGGGCATGGAGCTCGTCGAGAAGGCGGGCGTCCAGGTCTTCGACCGTCTGGGCAACCTCGCCAACGTGCTGGGCGTCATGGTCACCGGCGGCCTGATCGCCACGACCGTTAAGCTCAAGCTTGCCGTGCAGTTCGCCTTCGGTGAGGGTGACCCGCTGGTGCTCCAGGACCAGCTCGATAAGGTGTTGCCCTTCCTGCTGCCTGTCGTTCTGACTTTCATCTGCTATCGCCTGCTCAAGAAGGGCCAGGGCAAGAACTCCGCCCAGATCATCATCGGTCTGATTGTGTTCTCCCTTGTGTTCGCCGCTATCGGTTTCTACTTCCCGGCGTTCAAGATCTTCGCCTAATCGCGAGCTTATCAAAAGGCAAATCGTTTGATGCCCGCGCCCCGCATGCCGGGCGCGGGCCTCGTTGTCTCATGTGCTCTCCATCGTGCGCGATCGGGGTGCGCTCCATTATGCCCATGTGCCTTTGGCGTATCGCCATCTGGCAAATCCAACTATCGAAAGGATGCCAATGAGAACCGTCCTCGTGCTCATGGATACTCTGCGTCGCGACGTCCTGTCGTGCTACAACCCCGCAACCGACGTCCAGACCCCCAATCTCGATGCCTTTGCCGAGCGTTCCTGCGTGTTCGACAACCACTGGATCGGCTCGGCTCCCTGCATGCCTGCCCGCCGCGACATCCTCACCGGTCGCTACAACTTCCTCGAGCGCCCCTGGGGCCCCATCGAGCCCTTCGATGTGACGCTGCCGGCCTGCCTGCGCGCGAACGGCAACTTCTGCCACATCACCACCGACCACTGCCACTACCTACGCACCGGTGGCGAGGGCTACCTCCAGGAGTTCAACACCTGGGATTACTACCGCGGCCAGGAGGGCGACCCGTGGGTCAGCCGCATCGATGAGCCGAATAACATGCCCGAGACCTTCTACGGGCGCGTGCGCGAGCAGTACCAGAAGAACCGTCAGCTCTGGCCCAACGAAGAGGACATGCCGAGCCCCAAGACCTTCCAGTCCGCCTGCGACTGGATCGACGGCAATGCTGGGGCCGACGACTTCTTCCTTATGGTTGAGGCCTTCGACCCGCACGAGCCCTTCGATGTGCCCGACAAGTACATGGAGATGTACGGCGGCACTGGCGAGCTCGACCGCGACTACTTCGAGATTCCTGAGTACAAGCGCGTCTCCGCCACCGACGTCAACAAGGGCGCGGAGGACTACCTGCAGCGCCGCTACAAGGCCCTCGTCACCATGACCGACCGCTGGTTTGGTAGGCTCATCGACAAGCTCGAGGAGCGCGGGATGCTGGACGATACCATGGTCATGGTCACCACCGACCACGGCTATTTCCTGGGCGAGCGCGACTACATGGGCAAAAACTACATGCACCTGTATAACGAGCTCGCGCATCTGCCGTTCATTGTGCACTTCCCGGGTAACGCCCGCGCCGGCGAGCATGCCCGCCAGCTCACTCAGGCAATCGACATCATGCCCACGGTGCTTGAGGCCCACGGCTGCGAGATTCCCGCAGATGTGTGCGGCACCTCCCTCGTGCCGCTCATGACGGATGCTGACGCGCCCACGCGTGGCTACGCCCTGTACGGCGTGCACGCCATGACCGTCAACGTCACCGACGGCCGCTACACCTACTTCCGCGCGCCGGTCGCCGGCAACCAGCCGTGCTTCGAGTACACCGCACTGCCGCACACCATCCGCAAAAAGATGGGTTCGGACTGCCCGGAGGAGATTGAGTGTGGCCGCTACTTCAAACGCACCAAGTACCCGCTGTTCAAGATCCCCTGTAAGAAGCCGGCCCAGATCGAGGGAGCCACGCCGCTCGCCGAGGTCGAGCAGACGATGCTGTTCGACCTTGAGAGTGACTACGGCCAGGTTAATAATCTCGCCGGCAAGGACGACCACGCCGAACAGCGCATGATTGACCTGCTGCTGCGCGGCCTGGAGGAGCATGAGTCCCCGGCCGAGCAAAAGGAGCGCCTGGGCTTGGCCTAAGATTCATGCGGTGATTGTGCGGGCCGGATGCGCCGCCTCGGGTAAGGAGGTGGTTTCCGGCCCGATGAGTGAGGGCTAGCCTGTGCGAAGGGGGGTATGTGCCATGTGCGCGAAGCATATTGGCTTTTTGATAAAACCGGCATCGAGTGCTTGCAACATGCGGTGCAGGTACTGCTTTTACTGCGATGTCGCTGCTCATCGCGAGGAGCGGAGCGCCCGCGTCATGGGCGAAGACGTGGCAAGTGCCATCATCGACCGTGCACTCGCCGTGGCGAGTGATGCGCACATTTCTTTCGCCTTCCAGGGCGGCGAGCCCACCCTGGCCGGCCTTGACTTCTTCCATTCGTTCGTCGCGCGGGTGGAGGAGCGCCGTGAGAACCAGCGGGTGAGCTGGGCGTTGCAGACCAACGGCTACCTGATCGAAGAGGAATGGGCCGAGTTCTTCCGCGAGCACGGGTTCCTCATCGGAGTCTCGGTTGACGCTTATCGCGACCTGCACGATTCGATGCGTCCCGATGCGCACGGTGCCGCTACGTACGCGCGCGTCATGAGTGGCGTTCGCCTGCTGCGCGAGCGCGGCGTGGACGTCAACATACTCTCGGTCCTCACCTCGCAGATGGCGGCGCATCCACAGCGCGTCTTCTCCTTCATCAAGCAGGAGAAGATCACCCATATCCAGTTCAGCCCGTGCCTGCCGGGCCTCGACGATGAGCGGGACACGTTCTCGCTCGACCCGCGTGCCTTCTCCTCGTTCTACCGCCGCTTGTTCGACTTGTGGTGGCGCGAGCTCGGTGCTGGGCGCTATGTGAGCATCTGGCTGTTCGAGAACGTCATGCAGATGGCGCTCGGGCAGTTTCCGTCGCAGTGCGGTATGCTCGGCCGCTGCGCTCCGCAGTTCGTGGTGGAAAGCGACGGTTCGGTGTATCCGTGCGACTTCTATGCGCTGGATGAGTACCGCGTGGGCGATATTCGCGTCGATTCCCTTGAGGCAATGGCGACCTGTGAGACCATGCGCATGTTTTTGAACGAGCCGCGTCGCGATTGCGCGCGGTGCGCCGATTGCCCCTTTGAGGGCATTTGCCATCGCAACTGCAAGCGCCTGAACATCGCCTATTACGATGCGGGCTACTGCGGGCTGCGTGAGTTTTTGGAGTACGCCTATCCCGGCCTGCAGCGCGTGGCTCGCATGTTCACGCGGCGCTGATCCTGCCCGGGTTTTGCCTCGTCGTAGTTGTGTGGGGCTCTGCGCCCCTCCCGCCTTGACCACTCAATCTTCATCCCGTTCCCGTGAGTTTGGAGTTCCCTATGCCCCAGCAACCCAACGTTCTCCTTATCATGTGCGACCAGATGCGCGGCGACTGCCTGGGTATCGACGGCCATCCGGACGTGCAGACGCCCTACTTGGACACGCTCGCCGCCGACGGCATGCTGTTCGAGAACGCCTACTCCGCCTGCCCGAGTTGCATCCCGGCGCGCGCCGCCCTCTTTTGCGGCAAGACGCCCGCGGGCACGGGCCGCGTGGGTTACCAGGACGGTATCGCGTGGGAGTACGACCATATGCTCGCGCAGGAGATGCGCGACGGCGGCTACCAGACCGCCGTGGTAGGCAAGATGCACGTGCATCCGCCGCGTTTGGGCTGCGGCTTCGAGCACATGCGCCTGCATGACGGCTACATCGGCCACTACCGCAAGGCGAACCTGCCGTACTGGATGCACCAGAACGTCTCCGACGACTACATGCGCTTCCTCAAAAATGAACTGGGCGAATTCGCCGACGTGAACGGTTCGGGCGTTGAGAACAACTCCTGGATCACCCATCCCTGGGCCTACGAGGAGCGCCTGCACCCCACCAACTGGGTGGTGGACGAGTCCATCCGCTTTTTGGAGACCCGCGATCGCACGCGCCCGTTCTTCCTCATGACGAGCTTCGTGCGGCCCCACCCGCCCTTCGACGCGCCGCAGACCTACTTCGATCTGTACCGCGACATGGAGCTGCGCGCGCCTGCCGCTGGCGATTGGGATGACGCCGATGCCACCGAGCGCGATGGCATGATCTTGGACAGCGTGCACGGCTGCCGCGACGCCGAGCTGCGCCGCGAGGCCATGGCGGGCTATTATGCCTGCATCACACATATGGACCACCAGATCGGCCGGCTCATCACGGCGCTCGAGAACGACGAGACCTACCACGACACCGTGATCGTGTTCTGCTCCGACCACGGCGAGATGCTCTTTGACCACAGTCTCTTTCGCAAGGTGTTGCCCTACGAGGGCTCCGCGCGCATCCCCTTCATCGTGCACGTGGGCAAAAACGTCGATGTGCCGGGCGGCGAGCGCGTTCGCGGCGTGAGCGAGAGCACGGTGGAACTCATGGACCTTATGCCCACCATCCTCGAGGCGTGCGACCTGCCCGTGCCCGAGGGCGTGGAGGGCGCCTCGCTCATGGGCGAGCTTACCGGCGCCGCGCCGCTGAACCGTGCATACCTGCACGGCGAGCACAGCGGCAGCCGCGAGCAGTCCAACCAGTGGATCGTGACCCCGCATGACAAGTACATCTGGTTCACACGGACCGGGGTGGAGCAGTATTTCGACCTGGACGCCGATCCGCGTGAGGAGCACGACCTCATCGACGCTCCGGAGCGCGCCGCGCGCATCGCCGTGCTCCGTGCCTGCCTGATTGAGGAGCTCGCTGGTCGCGAAGAGGGATATGTTCGTGACGGCGAGTTGGTGGCGGGACGTGCGCCCGCCGTTATGCTTGAGCGCCCCCGGCCCTCGCGCCTCCAACGTTAAGAGAAAGGCCTATCCATGGATATGAAGACGATCGGCATTGTGGTCGTAGTGGTTGCGGTCGGGTTCACCATTTACATGGAGGTCCAAAAGCGCACAACCTTCGCCAAGCTCGAGGCGTACCTGCGCGAGGGCGACCTCAACAACTACCTCAAGGTCCTGAACCGCCCGCTCACTAGCGTGCTGTACCCCAAGTACAACGTGCTTTTCATGCGCTTGAACGCAGCTCTTGCCATGGATGACGTCGAGGCATCCGAGCGCATCATCCGCGAGATGGGTTCGCTCAAGATGAGCGAGGAGCAGACACTCGCGCTGGCGGCAAAGGCGTTCTCCTTCTACGTGGAGATCGGGGATGAGCCCCACGCACGCGAGGTGCTCTCCTACCTCGAGGAGCACGGTGATCGCGAGGCTGCGCGTGCCGACCGTCGCACCTATGACGTCTTCCTCAAGGGCTCGTATGCCTATATCGACGAGATGGAGCGCGCGTTGTCGGAGGCGGCTGGCATGGAAGAGGCCCTGCTCTGCCAGATGCTCTCGGTTCAGTACGAGAACAAGGGTGACGAGGGGCGCGCCGCGTCCTATTGCGAGCGCGCTGAGCGGACGCTCGCAGCAGCCATGCCTGACAAGTAGGGAAGAGTCTAGGCGCTTCATATGCTAGCAATCGTATTCGCCATTGCGTTTTTCGCCTCTACCATCAGTGCCATCTGCGGTGTCGGCGGGGCATCATCATTAAGCCCGTGATGGACGCCGTGGGTGTCGCCGACGTGGCGACCATCAACTTCCTGTCCGGATGCACCGCGAGGACATCATCGGGCACTTCGCCATGAGCGTTTCCACCGCGCTGCTGCTCGACGTCGTCTACGCGTGCATCTTCAACCAGGATTACTTCGCTAACTACTAGCGGCGTGTCGAGACGGTGCGCGGGCCATTGATGGACTCGGCAGGCAGATTGGCGGGGACGCCTAGCCCTTGGCGCAACGGTGCTCCGCATGAGCGGCGTAAATAGGGACATATCGCGCAGCAGCGTTCGAGATATGTAAAAGTCCACAACCATACGCTGCGGTTTTGAATGATACGAACGCTTGCAATTCGTTGCATAGGGTGTTGCTCGATCGATAGGAGCTTGTTCGGATGGGTCCTCAATACATCTTGGTCTTCGCGGTATGCTTCCTGGCGTCGCTTCTGGGGCCGCTCTGTGGCATCGGCGGCGGCGTGATCATCAAGCCCGTGGTCGACGCGATGAACGTCATGAGCGTGAGCACGGTGAGCTTCCTCTCGAGCATGTCGGTGCTCATCATGTCGCTCTCCACGCTCGCGCAGAACGCGGCGAGCGGGCAGTCTGATATCGACGCGCGGGCGATGTCGCCCATCGCCGTCAGCTCCGCGGTGGGCGGCGTGATCGGCAAGATGTTGTTCAACCGGCTGGGGTCCGTGTTCCCCGACGCCGAGCTCGTCGGCGCGGTCCAGGCCGCCGTGCTCATCGTGCTCGCCGTCCTCGTGCTGGCCTACACGCTCAACAAGGCGCGCATCAAGGGCCTCAAGCTCGAGAATGCGTGGGCGCAGGCGCTCATAGGGTTCTGCGCCGGGGCGTGCTGGTCCTTCCTCGGCATCGGCGGCGGCCCCTTCAACCTGGCCATCCTCGTCTTCTTCTTCGCCATGGAGAGCAAGCCCGCCGCGCAGGCGTCGCTGTTCATCATCGCGTTCTCGCAGACGGCGAGCCTCATCTACACGCTGGCCACGGGCAGCGTGCCCGCGTTCCTCCCCGTGGTCCTGCTGGGCATGGCGGCGATGGCGGTGCTTGGGTCGGTCGTGGGGCGCCGCCTGCTGCGCCGGATGGACTCGGCGGCGGTCGATAAGCTCTACGTGTTCGCCCTCGTGCTCATCATCGTGATCTGCACGTACAATTTCATCCGGTTCTCGGTGCTCTAGTTCTTCGCCCCGAAACGGGATGCCGCGATAATGGAGCTGGAGCGCGGGCCTTCCTCTTCTGCCTTGAGGAGGTCGCCGTGTCCCGCTCGTCTCATGAGCGCCGATGGTGTTGAAGTCCTCTTGGCAATAAGTCGCGGCAGCGTCAGCCGCCAATTCAAAAAAGCCACAAGCAGAAGGCAAACCGCTTCAAAGCAAATTCACCCTCCAACAAATAGTGGACCCCCAACAAAGTCTTTAGCCTGAGCGAGCAGAGTTAAGCAGGCATCAACGTGTCGTCTCCCGAGCTTGGCAGAGGGGCGGCGAAATATATTAAGTTTGTCGCGAGTTCCGCACGCAAAGGAAAGCACTTAATGTGCTTTCCGTCTTGCGCAGGACTGTAGAGCAGCAAAC
>CABUTN010000033.1 GCA_902494565.1 uncultured Collinsella sp.
GAAAGGGTATTTAACGGTTCCGGAAAAGGTTATCTACCAGCGGGAACGATGGGCAACCGGACACACATTCTGTCCGAGCGGTTAAAAGCGGCCACGGAATTTAAACGGCTGAAAAAGGGTCATCGACCTGCGCCGATGCCCCCAACATGGACACACATTTTGTCCTATAAGCCGCAGTCCAAACCATCATTCAAAACAAAAGAGCCCCGCTACCAACATGGCAGCGGGGCCCTATAAGCTATGAGCGATATCGCTTAGAGCTTGATGTCGATGTCGACGCCAGCGGGGAGGTCGAGACGCATGAGCGAATCAACGGTGCCCGAGGTGGGGTCGAGGATGTCGATGAGGCGCTTGTGGGTGCGCATCTCGAACTGCTCACGGGAGTCCTTGTTCACGTGCGGCGAGCGGATAACCGTGTACAGGTTGCGCTCGGTGGGCAGGGGGACAGGACCGGAAACGCGAGCGCCGGTCTTCTGAGCGGTCTCGACGATGAGCTTCGCGGACTGATCGACGACCTCGTGATCATAGCCCTTGAGGCGAATGCGGATCTTCTGGGTAGCCAACTTAAACCTCCAAAGAGTGCGAGAGATGTTCTCGCGGATTACGTAACAGGGAGCTCGAACTTAGGCGTTCTTGCTCATGACCTCGTCCACGATGGACTTGGGCGCAGGCTCATAAGAGTCGAACTGCATCGTGTAGGATGCACGGCCCTGGGTCTGGGAGCGAAGGTCGGTAGCGTAACCGAACATCTCGCCCAGCGGCACCTTGGCACGGATGAGCTTGCTGTTCTTGCGATCCTCCATGCCCTCGATCTTGCCGCGGCGACCGGAGAGGTTGCCCATAACGTCGCCCATGTACTGCTCGGGGGTCTCGACCTCGACAGCCATGATCGGCTCGAGCAGCTGCGGGTCGGACTTCTTAAGGGCGTCCTTGATGGCCATGGAACCGGCGATCTTGAAGGCGGCCTCGGAGGAGTCGACCTCGTGGTAAGAACCGTCGAACAGGGTGACCTTGACGTCGAGGACCGGGAAGCCGGCGATAACACCGGTGTTCAGGGCCTCCTGGATGCCCTTGTCGATGGACGGGATGTACTCCTTGGGCACGACGCCGCCCACGATAGCGTTGACAAACTCGTAGCCGAAGCCCTCCTCCATCTTCTCGAGCTTGATGACGGCGTGGCCGTACTGACCGCGACCACCGGACTGACGGACGAACTTGCCCTCAGCCTTCTCGACGTCGTGACCAGCGGTCTCGCGGTAGGCAACCTGGGGCTTACCCACGTTAGCGTCAACCTTGAACTCACGGAGCAGACGGTCGACGATGATCTCGAGGTGCAGCTCGCCCATGCCGGCGATGATGGTCTGGCCGGTCTCGTGGTTGGTGGACACCTGGAAGGTCGGGTCCTCCTCGGCGAGCTTGGTCAGAGCCAGGGACATCTTGTCCTGCTCGGCCTTGGTCTTGGGCTCGATGGCAACGTCGATAACGGGCTTAGCGAACTCGATCTTCTCGAGGACGATCTCCTTGCCCTCTTCGCACAGGGTGTCACCGGTGGTGGAGTTCTTGAATCCGACGCAAGCGACGATGTCGCCGGCAGCGGCGTCGTCACGGTCGATACGCTCGGCGGCGTTCATCTCGAGGATGCGGCCGAGACGCTCGCGTTGACCGTTGGAAGCGTTGACAACGTAGGAGCCGGACTCAGCGCGGCCGGAGTAAACGCGGACGTAGGTGAGCTTACCGACGAACGGGTCGGTCATGATCTTGAAGACCAGGCCGGAGAAGGGCTCGTCGAAGGAAGGATGACGCTGGATCTCCTCGCCGGTGTCCGGATCGGTACCGGTGACGGCCTCAACGTCGAGCGGGCTGGGCAGGTAGTCGACGACAGCGTCGAGCAGCTCCTGAACGCCCTTGTTCTTGTAAGCGGAGCCCACGAAGACGAGGTTGAGCTCGTTGGCCAGAACACCCTTGCGCAGAGCAGCCTTGAGCTCCTCGACGGTGAAGTCCTCCTCCATGAGGATCTTCTCCATGAGCTCGTCGTCAAAGCTGGCAGCAGCGTCGAGGAGCTCCTCGCGCTTGGTGGCAGCGATGTCGGCAAACTCAGCCGGGATCTCGTCCATCGGCTCGGGGTAGGTCATGCCCTTCTCGTCGGCCTTGAAGTCCCATGCAGTCATGGTGACCAGGTCGATAACGCCCCAGAAGTTGTCCTCGGCGCCCATCGGGACCTGAGCGGCCACGGCGTTGGCGTCGAGACGATCCTTCATGGTCTCGATAGCGTTGAAGAAGTCAGCGCCCACGCGGTCATACTTGTTGATGAAGGCGATGCGGGGGACGTTGAAGGTAGAAGCCTGACGCCAAACGGTCTCAGACTGGGGCTGAACGCCGGCAACGGCGTCGAAGACGGCGACAGCGCCATCGAGGACGCGCAGGCAGCGCTCGACCTCGGCGGTGAAGTCAACGTGGCCCGGGGTGTCGATGATCTGGATGCGGTAGTCCTTACCGTCCTTGTTCCAGAAGCACGTGGTAGCAGCGGACGTAATGGTTACGCCGCGCTCCTGCTCCTGAACCATCCAGTCCATGGTGGCAGCGCCCTCATGGACCTCACCGATCTTGTGGGTCTTACCGGTGTAGTAAAGAATACGCTCGGTCGTGGTGGTCTTACCGGCATCGATGTGAGCCATGATGCCGATGTTACGGGTATCGGAAAGCTTGTACTTAGGCTTAGCCATGTTAGTTCCTTACCTTAACTTACCAACGATAGTGAGAGAACGCGCGGTTGGCCTCGGCCATCTTGAAGACGTCCTCACGCTTCTTGACGGAAGCGCCCAGGCCGTTGGAAGCATCGAGGATCTCGTTGGCGAGACGCTCGGCCATGGTCTTCTCCTTGCGAGCGCGGGAGAAGTTGACGATCCAGCGGATACCCAGAGCGGTGGAACGACGGGAGTTGACCTCCATCGGGACCTGATAGGTAGCGCCACCGACACGCTTGGGCTTAACCTCGAGCGTGGGCTTAACGTTGTCCATAGCCTTCTTGAAGGTAGCGAGAGCGTCGCCACCCTCGGACTTCTCGGCAACGATCTCGAAAGCGGTGTAAACGATGCGCTCAGCGGTGGCCTTCTTGCCGTCAAGAAGGACCTTGTTGATGAGCTGAGTCACCAGGCGGTTGTTGTAAACGGCGTCAGGCTGAACCTCACGACGATTAGCTGCTGCACGACGCGGCATGTGAAATCTCCTTAAGTGTCTACCGTGCGGCGCTTAGGCGGCACACGGCGAAAGTATCAAAACGTTATCTGGCTTATTTGGCCTTGGGGCGCTTAGCACCGTACTTGGAACGGGCCTGCATACGGTTCTGGACCGGAGCAGCGTCGTAGGCGCCACGGATGACGTGATAACGGACACCAGGGAGGTCACGGACACGACCGCCGCGGACGAGCACGATGGAGTGCTCCTGCAGGTTGTGGCCCTCACCCGGGATGTAAGCAGTAACTTCGATGCCGTTGACAAGGCGAACACGGGCAACCTTACGAAGAGCCGAGTTCGGCTTCTTGGGGCTCGTGGTGAAGACGCGGGTGCACACGCCGCGCTTCTGGGAGTTGTGCTGCAGAGCAGCGTTCTTGGACTTCTTGGGCACGGAACGACGGCCCTGGCGAACCAGCTGGTTAATAGTAGGCAAAGCGTACTCCTTCTCGAATGATTCCAGCTTTCTGTAAAGTGCAACGGCTTGAATCGAGGGGTCAGCATCCCCCTACGAAACACGCAGTTCGATAGGATACGTGGCGTTAGCTGTGCCGTCAACAGACCACGCCGCCGGGCGTATCCCAAAATGAGCACATTTCCGCAAAGCCTACACAAAAGGAATCTCCTCCTGTGCGCGGGGGGCGGATTCCCGGGCCGGGCGGCACAGGAATCCGACGTGCTCGTTGGGGCAACGTTACCTGCCAAAAAGGGACAGGTTTATTTTGGTCGGTTTTATCTGGGGAAATGCTGCGCTCCAGCGGTGATCTGCTCTCATCTCTCGCATGGAAATCGGCGGCGTTTTCGGAAGTATGCGGCAAATTATGAACTTGCCGAGCACACAGGGGTTTTGCGATAACAAATCCGCAGGTAGAGCGCTTGAGCATATGCGGTGTGGTCGATCTATCAAGATTTTGCCGCATACTTCCGAAATCGCACCTCAAAATGATCCGTTTTCCTCCGTCCCCAAGGGATCGACGGAACGCAACAGGTTGAGCAAACGCAAGCGAGCGGCCCCCAGAGCGTACAAGGTGGCATGAAAAAGGCAGGGCATTGACCTTTTGGTCATGCCCTGCCTTTTGAATGACAGATTGTAGCCCTGGGGGCCGCGCAGCGACGGAGATCTCCGCCGTTCGTTAGAACGGCGGAACTAGTTACTCCTCGTCGTTGTCCTTGGCCTCTTCGGCGTCGTCAGTGTCCACGAGCTGGTTGAGCAGCTCGTCGAGGGAAGCCATGTCCTCGTTGATCGCGCCGTTGGCGGGAGCCTTCTTGTCGTCGATCGGGGCGCCCAGGAGCTCCTCGTCGGCGTCGGCGTGATGCGTCGGAGCGGAGGTACCCAGCAGGATATCGTCCGGACCGTCGGGGCTAAAGACCATCTGCAGCAGCTGCGAGAGGTCTTCCTCGTCGGCAACGTCGTCGTTGTTCTCGAGGATGTAGAGCAGATCGTGGGCCTCGAGGCCGTCACGGAGCTCCTCGATCGCCTTGGCACCGATGCCATCGATGCGCAGCAGATCCTCCTCGGACTTGCCAACCAGGTCGCCGACCGTCTCGATGCCGACCTCGCTGAACTTGTTGGTCCAGCGCTGCGACACGCCCAGGTCGTCGAACAGGTACAGGCGAGCCTTCTCGGCGGAGATGGTATGGCCGTTGCGGGTGAACGAACCGTCAGTACCACCGAACTCGTCGTAGCCGGCCCAGTCGAGCTGCTGCGGGAGCTGCTCGTCCAGGTCCTTGAGCTCAACCGGAGCCCACTCGGGCAGCGACTTGGCGTTGGGCGAAGCCGGACCGTCGATGTCCACGTAGCCGTCGGCCGTGCGATACGTCAGCTTGGCGTTGGCGTACGGCTTGAGGCCAGTACCAGCCGGGATCTTCTTACCGACGATGACGTTGGACTTAAGGTCGAGCAGGTGGTCGACCTTGCCCTCGATGGCAGCCTCGGTAAGGACGCCGGCGGTACGGATGAACGAAGCGCTCGACAGCCAGGAGTCGATGTTGGACGCGACCTTGAGAGTACCCAGGATGACGGGCTCGGCCACAGGAGCCTGACCGCCCAAACGGGCAACGCGCTCGACCTCGTCAGCGAACTCGTAGCGGTCGACGTACTGACCAAGCAGGTACTTGGAGTCGCCGGGGTTGGTGATCTGAACGCGACGCAGCATCTGACGTGCGAGCACCTCGATGTGCTTGTCGTTCAGGTCGACGCCCTGGCTGGTGTAGACGTCCTTGACGCTCTCGACGAAGGTGTGCATCGTCGACTCAATGTCGGTCAGCTTGCGCAGGTTGCGGAAGTTGACGAAGCCCTTGGTGATCTGGTCGCCGGCGCGAACCTCGCAGCCGTCCTCGATCTCGGGCATAAAGCGCACCGAAGCGGGGACGCGACGCTCGTCGAGAACACGGGTGTGATCCTCGGAGTCGGTGAGCGTCAGCACGTACTCGGACTTCTCGGGCTTAATCGAGAGGTGACCGGAGTACGGAGCCAGCTCGGCCTCGCGACCCAGGATCTTCTCGTTGACGTTGCCGACGATATCGAACATACGGCTGACCGTAGGCAGACCCTGCGTAATATCGTCGACGCCAGCGACGCCGCCGGAGTGAATGGTACGCATCGTAAGCTGCGTACCGGGCTCGCCGATGGACTGGGCGGCAATAATGCCGACGGCAGTACCGATGGCGACCGGACGACGGGTGGAAAGATCCCAGCCGTAGCACTTCTGGCACACGCCGTACTTGGAGCGGCAGGTGAGCAGCGCGCGAAGCTTGACCTTCTTGAGGCCCGCATCGACCATCCTCTGGATGTCGGCGACCTTCTCGATGTAGCCGTCCTGCTCAAAGAGCACGGTGCCATCGGGAGCCACGACGTCCTCAATGAAGCAACGGCCGACGAGGTCGGTGTTGAGGTCGGTGGTGCCGGGGATGATGAGGTTGTAGGTGACGCCCTCGTGCGTACCGCAGTCCTCCTCGCGGACGATGACGTCCTGGGCCACGTCGACCAGACGACGGGTCAGGTAACCAGAGTCCGAGGTGTGGGATGCGGTATCGACCAGACCCTTACGGGCGCCGTAGGTCGAAATGAAGTACTCGAGCGGCAGCAGGCCCTCGCGGAAGTTTGCCTTAATGGGAAGGTCGATCGTCTCGCCGGACATGTCTGCCATCAGGCCACGCATGCCGCCGAGCTGACGCAGCTGGGTCTTAGAACCACGGGCGCCGGAGTCGGCCATCATGTACAGCGGGTTCTCCTCGTCGAACATGTCGAGCATGAGCGCTGCGACCTTGTCGGTACAAGCGGTCCACTCGTTAACGACTTCGATGTGGCGCTCCGTCTCGTTGATGAAGCCCTCCTCGAAGTACTCGTTGATCTGGTCGACGTTGGCCTGGGCGCGATCGAGCAGCTCCTGCTTCTCGGCAGGGATGAGAGCGTCCCACACCGAGATGGTGAGGCCGGCGCGGGTAGCGTAGTGGAAGCCGGAGTACTTGATGGCGTCGAGGATCGGACCGACCTTGGCCTCGGGGTAACGATCGCAGCAATCGGCAACCAGCTTGGCCACGTCGCCCTTGACCATCTTGTAGTTCATGAACTCATAGTCTTCGGGCAGGCACTGGCGGTTGAAGATGATGCGGCCGATGGAGGTCTCGAAGCGCGCAGTCTTGTTGCCGGTGACGTCGTAGTCGACAAACTCGTTCTTGCCGTTCTTGACGCGGAAGATACGGGTGCCGTCCTCGTTGATGACGTTGGCGTCGGCAGCGGACACGCGGACCTGAATCTTGGCCTGCATGTCGACCTCGGAGCGGCAGTCATAGGCGTGCAGCGCGTCGTCGAAGCTGGCGAACACGTGGTTCTCGCCCGGCAGACCGTCGCGGACCTGGGTGAGGTAGTACACACCGATGATCATGTCCTGCGAGGGGATGTTGACCGGCTTGCCGGATGCCGGCGAGCGCAGGTTATTCGCAGAGAGCATGAGCACGCGGGCCTCGGCCTGAGCCTGGCTGGACAGCGGCACGTGGACAGACATCTGGTCGCCGTCGAAGTCGGCGTTGAAGGGCGAGCAGACCAGCGGGTGCAGGTGGATAGCCTTGCCCTCGACCAGCACCGGCTCAAAGGCCTGGATGGACAGACGGTGCAGGGTCGGTGCACGGTTGAGCAGCACGACGCGGCCGTCGATGACCTCTTCGAGGATGTCCCACACAAAGGTGGCACCGCGGTCGATAGCGCGCTTGGCGCCCTTGATGTTCTCGACCTTGCCAAGCTCGACCAGGCGCTTCATGACGAAGGGTTTGAAGAGCTCCAGCGCCATGGTCTTGGGCAGACCGCACTGGTGCAGCAGCAGCTTGGGGTCGGTAACGATAACCGAACGGCCGGAGTAGTCGACACGCTTACCCAGCAGGTTCTGACGGAAACGACCCTGCTTGCCCTTGAGGGCCTCGGCAAGCGACTTGAGCGGGCGACCGCCACGGCCAGAGACCGGGCGACCACGACGGCCGTTGTCGAACAGGGCGTCCACGGACTCCTGGAGCATGCGCTTCTCGTTGTTCACGATAATCGCAGGGGCGTCCAGGTCGAGCAGGCGCTTGAGTCGGTTGTTACGGTTGATCACGCGACGATACAGGTCGTTGAGGTCGGACGCGGCGAAGCGGCCGCCGTCGAGCTGGACCATCGGGCGCAGATCGGGCGGAATGACCGGGATGACGTCCAGGATCATGTTCGCGGGGCTGTTGCCGCCCTTCAGGAAGGCGTCAACGACCTCAAGGCGCTTGACGGCCTTCTCGCGCTTCTGCTTCTGGGAATCCTCGTCGGCGATGATGGCCTTGAGCTTCTCGGCCTCGGAGGGGAGGTCGATGGCAGCGAGCAGGTCGCGGACGGCCTCGGCACCCATACCACCCTTGAAGTACATGGAGTAGTAACGGGTCATCTCGCGGAACAGCGGCTCATCGGAGATGAGGTCGCGCTCGGTGAGCTTCATGAAGGCGTTGAAGGCGTCCGTGCGGAGCTGCTTCTCGTCCTTGCACTCTTCCTCGATGTCGACGATGCCGGAGGCGATCTCCTCGGGGGTCAGCGGCTCCTCGTCGGAGAACTCGTCAAAGTTCTCGGGGTCGCCCTGCTCCTTGAGGGACTCGATCTGGCGAGCGCACTCGGCATCGATCTCTTCCAGATCGGCGGCGAGTTCCTCGCGCAGGTCGTCGGCGTCGGCCTCGCGAGCCTCGTAGTCAACCTCGGTGATGATGTAGCTGGCAAAGTACAGAACCTTCTCGAGGTCCTTGGACTTGATGTCGAGCATACGGCTCATCGGGAAGCTCGTGGGGCTCTTGAAGTACCAGATGTGGGACACGGGAGCGGCGAGCTCGATGTGGCCCATGCGGTCGCGACGCACCTTGGCCGAGGTGACCTCGACGCCGCAGCGCTCGCAGACGATGCCCTTAAAGCGGATGCCCTTGTACTTGCCGCAGGAGCACTCCCAGTCCTTGGCGGGACCGAAGATCTTCTCGCAGAACAGGCCGTCCTTCTCGGGCTTGAGGGTACGGTAATTGATGGTCTCCGGCTTCTTGACCTCACCGTGCGACCAGGAACGGATCTGGTCGGCGGAGGCAAGGGAGATCTTTACCGAGTCAAAATCAGTAGCTTCGAAATCTGCCACAGTCAACTACTCCTTATCAGTGGTCGTGGCGGCGACAGCCTCGGGTGCCTCGGCGGTCTCGGCATCCTGGGCCTCGACGTCGGCGTCAACGCCGGCGAGCGCAGCCAGGTCGTCGAGAGCAGAGGTCTCCTCGGCGGTCACAGGGGCGGAGGCGTCCTCGTCGGCATCGTGCATGGGCTCGATGTCCAGCGCGAGGGAACGGATCTCCTTGACGAGAACCTTGAAGGACTCGGGGATACCCGGAACCGGGACGTTCTCGCCCTTGACGATGGACTCGTAGGTCTTGACGCGGCCCACGGTATCGTCGGACTTGACGGTCAGGATCTCCTGCAGGACGTTGGAAGCACCGTATGCGTACAGTGCCCAAACTTCCATCTCGCCGAAGCGCTGGCCGCCGAACTGGGCCTTGCCGCCCAGAGGCTGCTGGGTAACCAGGCTGTAAGGGCCGGTCGAACGGGCGTGGATCTTGTCGTCGACCATGTGGCCGAGCTTGAGGATGTAGGACGTACCCACGGTAATGGGCTCGCGGAACTCCTCGCCGGTGCGGCCGTCGAACAGACGGGTCTTGCCGCGCTCGTCAAGCTGGGTGACGAACTCGGGACGCATGTGATCGCCAAAGGCAGCGGTGGCCTTGTTGAGCATGTTCTTGTTGGCACGACGAATGACCTCGGCGATCTCGTCCTCCTTGGCGCCGTCGAAGACAGGCGTGGCGGTGAAGAACGGACCGGGGACGTACTTGTCGGAGTCGGCCTGCTCGGTATCCCAACCGCAGGCAGCAGCCCAGCCAAGGTGGCACTCGAGCAGCTGGCCGACGTTCATACGCGAAGGAACGCCCAGCGGGTTGAGGATAACGTCGATCGGGGTACCGTCAGCCATGTAGGGCATGTCCTCGACCGGCAGAACGTTACAGATAACACCCTTGTTGCCGTGGCGGCCGGCGATCTTATCGCCCTGCTGGATCTTACGACGCTGGGCGACGTAGACGCGCACCTGCTCGTTGACGCCGGGGGCCAGATCGTCGCCGTTCTCGCGGCTAAAGCGGACAACGTCGATGACGCGGCCGTAAGCGCCGTGAGGCATCTTAAGGGAGGTGTCGCGGACGTCGTGGGCCTTTGCACCGAAGATGGCGCGCAGCAGGCGCTCCTCGGCGGTCAGAGCACTCTCGCCCTTAGGCGTGACCTTGCCGACCAGGATGTCGCCAGGGCCGACCTCGGCGCCGATGCGGATGATGCCGTCCTCGTCGAGGTTGGCAAGCATGTCCTCGGAGAGGTTCGGGATCTCGCGGGTGATCTCCTCGGGGCCGAGCTTGGTGTCGCGGGCATCGATCTCGTGACGGGTGATGTTGATGGTCGTCAGCAGGTCCTCGGCCACCAGGCGCTCGGACACGACGATACCGTCCTCGTAGTTGAAGCCTTCCCACGGCATGTATGCCACGGTGAGGTTCTGACCCAGTGCAAGCTCGCCATGATCGGTCGAAGGACCGTCAGCCAGGGGCTCGCCCTGCTCAACGGTGTCACCGACGCGCACGAGCGGACGGTGGTTGATGCAGGTGGACTGGTTGGAGCGCTGGTACTTGGCCAGGTGATACTCGTCCATGCCGCCGGCATGCTTGACGATGATCTTGGCGGCGTCGGCAAAGATGACCTCGCCGGCGTTCTTGGCCAGGGTGACCTCGCCGGAGTCCAGAGCGGCGCGACGCTCCATGCCGGTACCGACATAGGGAGCGGCAGGGTGAACCAGCGGCACGGCCTGGCGCTGCATGTTAGCGCCCATCAGCGTACGCTTGGCGTCGTCGTGCTCGAGGAACGGGATCAGCGTGGCTGCGACGGAGAGCATCTGACGCGGCGAGACGTCCATGTAGTCGACGTCCTCGACAGGCACGTCGGCGGGAGCGCCGAAGGAGCCGTCGAAGTCGCGGGTACGGGCGATCACGGTGTGCGGGCGGACAAGCTTGCCCTCGGCATCGGTCGTGATGAACTCGTTGGTCTTGGGATCGAGCGGCGTGTTGGCCGGCGCGATGACGTGCTTCTCTTCCTCGTCAGCGGTCATCCAGTCGATCTGGTCGGTGGCAACGCCGTTCTCGACGCGACGGAACGGAGCCTCGATGAAGCCGTACTCGTTGACGCGGGCGTAGAGGGCGAGCGAGCCGATCAGGCCGATGTTGGGGCCTTCGGGGGTCTCGATCGGGCACATGCGGCTGTAGTGCGAGTTGTGAACGTCGCGGACGGCCGTCGGCACGTTGGTGCGGCGGCTGGAGCCGGACTTATGGCCGGCAAGACCACCAGGGCCGAGTGCGGACAGACGGCGCTTGTGGGTCAGACCGGTCAGGGGGTTCGCCTGGTCCATGAACTGCGAGAGCTGCGAGGAACCGAAGAACTCCTTGATGGAGGCCACGATCGGACGGATGTTGATGAGCGACTGCGGGGTGATCTCGTCGATGTCCTGGGAGCTCATGCGCTCACGGACGACGCGCTCCATACGGCTCATGCCGATACGGAACTGGTTGGCGACGAGCTCGCCGACGGTGCGGATGCGGCGGTTGCCAAAGTGGTCGATGTCGTCAACCTTGAAGCCCTGCTCGCCGGCAGCGAGGGACAGCAGGTAGCGCAGCGTCGCGACGATATCCTCGTCGGTGAGCACCGTGACCTCTTCCTCGGTGGTGAGGTTGAGCTTCTTGTTGACCTTGTAACGACCGACGCGGGCCAGATCGTAGCGCTGCGGGTTAAAGAGCAGGCCCTCGAGCAGGCTGCGAGAAGCGTCCACGGTGGGAGGCTCGCCCGGGCGCAGGCGACGGTAGATCTCGATAAGGGCATCCTCGCGGGTGAGAGCGGTATCGCGCTCCAGGGTGCGCTTGATCACATCGGAGTTGCCGAGCAGCTCGATGATGTCGTCGTTGGTGACGGCAATGCCAAGGGCGCGCAGGAACATCGTGGCGCTCTGCTTGCGCTTACGGTCAATGGAGACCATGAGCTGGTCGCGCTTGTCGACCTCAAACTCGAGCCAGGCACCGCGGGACGGGATGATCTGGGCCTTGTAGATCTGCTTGCCCGAATCCATCTCGGAGCTGTAGTACACGCCCGGGGAACGGACGAGCTGCGAGACGACGATACGCTCGGTACCGTTGATGATGAAGGTGCCCTGATCGGTCATCATGGGGAAGTCGCCCATAAAGACGAGCTGCTCCTTGATCTCGCCGGTCTCCTTGTTGGTGAGACGGACGTCGGTCAGAAGCGGGGCCTGATAGGTCATGTCCTTCTCGCGGCACTCCTCGACGGTGTGCGCGGGGTCGCCGAACTGATGCTCGCCGAAGGTAACCTCGAGAACATGGTTCTGGCTCTGGATGGGGCTGGATTCCTTGAACGCTTCACGAAGGCCCTCGTCCTTAAAACGCTCAAAGGATTCCCTTTGAACAGAGATAAGGTTGGGGAGCTCCATGGCCTCCGGGATTTTCCCGAAGCTGACGCGCTTGCGCTCAGTGGCAGTGTATGCGTAGGTCACCAGGTTTTTCCTCCTTCACGGAAATGCTCGGTGGGTTGGCGAGGCATAGCTTCGCCAGTTATCGCAACCTAATAGTTTATCAGGTACCGACCGTTGGGCAAGAAAAGCCTTGACGCGATTGAGTTTTTGGAGTAGCAAAGTTTTTCGACAGAAAACACGCAGGTAGATGTATATACATCGAACATCTGTTCATATATTTTCTGTGAACAGAGAGCCGGCAATCGCAGCTCTTATAAAAAACGGGCGCGAACCGAGGTCCGCGCCCGTAAATGTCGATGCCCGAAGGCTTACTTGCGCATCAATCCGCCGCGCTCGTCAATGGCGTCCCAGAAGGCGCTTGCAAAGCGAGGGTCGCTTGCAGCCATGAGGGCGTTGGTGGCCATCCAGCCAGACGGGGTACCGGTGTCGTAGCCCGACAGCGGGTCGATGACGACGGCATACATGGCCTCACGGTCAAGCGAACGTGCCATGGCATCGGTCAGCTGGATCTCGCCGCCCTTACCAGCTTGTTGATCGGCCAGCAGGTCCATGACCAGCGGGCTCAGCAGGTAGCGACCGACAATGTACAGGTTGGACGGAGCCGCCTCGGGAGCGGGCTTCTCGACCAGACCGCCGATACGCCAGACAGCGCCCGGCTCGGCATCGGCAACGTCCTCGGCGCCCTCGAGCGAACCGACGCGCTCGCCGGCGATAACGCCGTAGCGGCTGACTTCCTCGGGCGAGCAAGCAGCGACGGCGATAACCGAAGCGCCACCGTGCTCCTTGGAAACGGCGAGCATCTTGTCGCAGATGTCGCGGTTAGGCACAACGTAGTCGCCCAGAAGAACCAGGAAGTTCTCCCCTGCCACGGCGTCGGCAGCAGAGCGGATAGCATGGCCGAGGCCCTTGGGCTCGTACTGATAACGGAAGTCGACCGGCATACCGCCAGCGTGGGCGACGGCATCGGCATAGGCGTTCTTGCCGCGCTCGCGCAGCAGGTTCTCGAGCGAGCGATCGGGCTGGAAGTAGTTCAGCAGTTCGGGCTTACCGGGAGAAGTAACGATGATGGCGTCGTCGACTTCCTCGGGGTCGAGCGCCTCCTCGACGACGTACTGAATGACGGGCTTGTCGAGCACCGGCAGCATCTCTTTGGGCGTGCACTTGGTGCCAGGCAGAAAACGCGTGCCAAGACCGGCGGCGGGGATGATTGCCTTCATGTTATTCAAAGATCCTTTCGCAGGCGCAAAAGCGCCCCATGCGTGCGGCACACAGCCGCAGACCAAATTGCGATACCCAAGCATCTTACCGCTGGAACCATATGTCGCTACAAGGCAGAAACAATTCTTCAGCAGGTCAACGCAAATTATTGCTCGAATGGTGCAATTTTATTGCCCAACGGCAGGACACCCGATACGACGCAAATCACAGAACATGGCAGTTTGAGCTACCGATGTCGAGGGACCGAAAAACAAAAAAGACGGGGCTCGCAATGCGAACCCCGTCTGCAAAGAAATCTGGCGAGAAAGCCTGATTACTTGAGGGTGACAGCAGCGCCAGCAGCCTCGAGCTTCTCCTTGGCAGCCTCGGCGTCCTCCTTCTTGGCACCCTCGAGAACAGCCTTGGGAGCGCCCTCGACGACCTCCTTGGCCTCCTTCAGGCCAAGGTTGGTGAGCTCACGGACGGCCTTGATGACCTGGATCTTGTTGTCGCCGAAGCCCTCGAGCACGACGTCAAACTCGGTCTTCTCCTCGGCCTCAGCAGCGCCAGCAGCGGGAGCGGCGACAACAGCGGCAGGAGCAGCGGCGGAAACGCCGAAGGTGTCCTCGATAGCCTTGACGAGCTCGGAAGCCTCGAGAAGGGTCATTTCCTTAAGAGCATCGATGATCTCATCGGTGGTAAGCTTAGCCATTTCTAAGTCCTTTCGGTTTCCGTGCGGATGCACGGAGATCAGTTAAAACACGGCGCGAATGCGCCAGGGGTGCGGCGTTGCCGCCGCGGGTGAAAACAGCGACTAGGCTGCCTTCTGCTCGGAGACCTGCTGGATCGAACGAGCGAGACCAGAGGAAACGCCGTTGACGCAGACAGCGATGTCGCGAGCGAAACCGGAGATGAGACCGGCGATCTGGCCGAGAAGCTGATCCTTGGTGGGCAGCTCGGCGATAGCCTTAACATCATCAGCGGAAACGGCCTTGCCGTCGGAGATACCGCCCTTGATCTCAAGGACGCCCTTGGACTTAGCGGAGAAGTCCTTAAGGGCCTTAGCGGCCTCGACCGGCTCGGTCTCGTAGAACACATAAGCGACGGGGCCGGCGAGAATCTCGTCGATCTCGGGCTGCTCCTGGTTCTTGAGGGCGATCTTGACCAGGTTGTTCTTGTAGACCTTCATCTCGGCGCCGCACTCGCGAAGCTGATGACGCAGCTCCTGAGCCTGCTTAACCGTCAGACCGTTGTAGTTGACGACGAACAGACCGGCGTTCTCGGCGATACGGGACTCGATCTCTGCAACCTTGTCGATTTTGTACTGCTGGGGCATGAATTACACCTCCTCGAATTCTTTCCGGGCACGGTCCGCCACAAGGACGTGACGGGGGCATGTCCAAAAAGAAAGCCCCCGCGCTGCATGAGCGACGGGGGCGAGAAGACATATCTACTCGACCACCTCGGCTGGCGGGATGTCCCATTAAGCTCGCGGGTAAGACCCGTTTGCGCCGGCTGTCTCTGGCAGCGGATTCGTGCGTGAACCGAAAATATTATGGCGGGGACCCCGGCGTCGGTCAACGGAAAACCGGGCTGCACACAATTCCACCATCCGGCACGCGCCGCCGAAGGCCAGGCGCAAGGTTTCCGCTCGGTCAGGTCCTGGGCTCGCTCGGAAAGCACATTAAGTGCTTTCCGGCTCGTGCGGAATCTACGGAAACCTTGCGCCTGGCCTTCGGCGGCGCGTGCCTGCGTCAACTATGGGGCAGCCCGGTTTTACGTTGGCTGACGCCCCCACGCATAACCCTTATGTCGGTGGGCTGATGTGTTGCATCCCTGAGGGCTACAAGGTTGAAATGAAGGTGGACAGGCGGCGGAGGCCTTCGTCCAGGTTTTCGTCGGAGACGCAGTAGCTGAGGCGGATGTGGCCTTCGGTTCCGAAACAGTCGCCCGGGACTAGGGCTACGTTTGCCTCTTTGATAGCTTTGATGCAGAAGTCTTCGCTGGTTAGGCCGAACTTTTTGATGCTCGGGAAAGTGTAGAAGGCTCCTGCGGGCTCTACTGCGTCGAGGCCCATGGCGTTTAAGGCTGCGAGCACGCGTTCGCGGCGGGCTCGGTAGACTTTGAGCATGGGGGTTGGGTCGACGGTCAGGGCTCGGGCTGCGGCGTCCATTTCGAAGGAGACAGCACTCGATACTAGGTATTGGTGGGCTTTTGCGATCTCGGCGATGACGGGGGCTGCCGCTGCGAGCCAGCCCAAACGCCAGCCGGTCATGGCCCAGGGCTTGGAAAAGCTCTCAATAACTACCGTCTGATCGCGAAGCTCCGGGTGGCGCTGGGTAAAGCGCTCGTAGCCACCCACATAAACCAAGCGGTTGTATACGTCGTCGCAGACCACGTAGATGCCCGCCTGCTCCGCCACGCGCGCCACGGCGTCGAGCGAAGCCGCGTTGAGGATACAGCCCGTAGGATTGTTGGGCGAGCAGATGACGATGGCCTTGGTCGCCGGCGTCACGCAGGCACGAAGCGCCTCCTCATCAATCTGGAATTGCGCAGGCTCCGTATCCAAAAAGACCGCTTTGGCGTGGTTGGCCACGACGATGCTCTCGTACAGGCCAAAGGCCGGCGTGGGGATGATGACCTCGTCGCCGGGGTTGAGCATAGCCATGAATGTTGCCGACAGGGCCTCGGTCGCGCCGTCGGTTAGGATGACCTCGTCAGCCGAAAACGTAAGGCCCGCGTCCCCCATGTAGGCAGATAACGCCTCACGCAGGGCGGGGCGACCGTTGTTGGGCGGATAGTGCGTGTCACCGCGGTCCAGTGCGGCGGTCACCTCGGCACTAATCACATCGGGCGTGGGAAAATCGGGCTCGCCAAGCGCAAGCGCGATGCACCCCGGGTGCTGGGCGGCGAGCGCGTTGATCCGGCGGATACCGGAGGGCTTGAGCGTGGCAAGCGAGGTATTCATGGGCAGACGCATGGCGTTCCTTTCGTAAGGGTTGCACTAGGATAGCGCGGCGGGGCGCCACCAGACGGTGTAACCTAAACGGAAACGAGCCGGAAAGGAGATGGCATGGAGACGACCGCGCGCGGCGACGTACCAAAAACACTGCACACCGTTGCGTATATCAGTATTCCCAATAGCGCCGATCTTGATTTTTTGCTCTGGGACCTGCAGAATGCCATCGCTGCCTATGCTCAACTTTCCGGCACCGCACTCCCCCGCCCGGTCGACTTGAAGGCAAATGACGCCGGCAGCGTTGCCGATGGCATCGTGCTGGCCATTGAAGATGTGGCTGACGATGAGACGTTGACAGCCATCGAGCAGGCGCTTGAGCGCTTTGGCGGTACGGGAACGCGCGTCTATGTCGCGATTCGAGCCGCACAAGAGGGCACTGAGCAGGCGCGTGGGACCGCCGTTCGCCTGCACAAGGCATGTGAGCGCCATGGCCAATTGTGGTGTGGCGGCGTTGCCATCTGCGCCGGCAGCGGCATTGCGGCGCTTCGTCGCTCTCCGCGCATGGGACTCTTGCGGCGACCGTTTTCTGAGGCCATGGACAAGCTCGTGGGCGCCGTTCGCATGGGATGTTCCGTCGAACACGCGCAAAAGCTCGGTGGTGCCGCAACGGGTGGCGTCGACACCGACGGCATGGTGCGCGCCACGTCTGCACTGCCCACACCGATCTGGCACGCCGTTATGAGGCATCTTGCCGAGCACTCAAACTGCTAAATCGAAAAAGCCTGCCAATCAGCGGCGCCGCTCCACCGCTCAACAAGCCGCTCCAGGCGCCAGGCGGCATTGGCAGGACTTGTCGAGGGCAGGACGACGGCAGGCAACCCCGTCCGATCTTGCAAGTAGCGTTTGTAGAGTCGCCCTGCCGTACCGCCGTTACAGACAACGACCTCGATCGACGCGGCATCGGTAATGCGCTCGATATGTGCCGGCACAACGTTGCGGATGCTCGCGTCGCTCGAGCCCTTAATGTCGCAGCTCTCGATTGCATCCCACAGGGCCACGCCGCCGTTCAGCAGCATGGCCCGCTTGGCGGCAATGGAGGCATCGAGCATCGCGGGCTCACCGCTTGCCAAAGGATCGCCCTCGTTGGGCGGAACAGGCACACCGAGGCACGCGGCCATCACGCGCCAAAAGCGATTCTGAGGGTTGCCGTAATAAAAGGCATTGGCGCGCGAAAGCACCGAGGGAAACGACCCCAGCACCAAAACGCGCGAGTGCTGGTCGAACACAGGCTCAAACCCATGCTCAATATGTTGATAGCCCTCGTCAGACGCTGCCATGGCCTAGGCCCTCAGCAGATAACGCACCTCGTAGGGTGCAAGCTCAAGGGTGCCCGTCAGCTCGACCGTGGGCGCATCGTCGGCAAGCAGATCGACAAAGGAGCCGTTGAGCTCGCCGGTGCCAAAGGTGTAAGGCTCGTCCACGGCGTTCACCGCCACGAGCACCGTCGCACCGTCACAAGCGCGTTCGAACAGCAGCTGCTTATTCTGGATCACCACGTTGCGATAGGCACCGTAGTTGAGAGCACGGGCAGCCGCGTCGTCGGCCGAGCGAAGGTGCGCAAGCTGCGTGATGAACGCCGTCAGCTCGTTGGGCGCAGGCTCATTGAGCGCAGGTCGCAGCGCCCAGTCGCCATCGGGGCCACCCTTTTCGCCGGCAATTCCCCACTCGCTGCCATAGTAGACGCACGGGATGCCCGGCATGCCAAAGAGCATGCCGTAGGCGGGACGCAGACACGACTTGTCGGTGAGGATACTTGCCAGGCGCGGCACATCGTGGTTGTCGACAAACGACAGCAGATGTTTGCCGCGGTAGATGCACCACGGATCGCCGCCAAACTGGCGGTGCAGCGAATGGGCGATCTCGAACATGTTGACCGAGTTAAAGCTGGAGTACAGGCCCTTGTAGCACTCGTAGTTGGTGCAGGAGTCGAGCATCTCGTCGTTGACGATTTGGTTGTAGTCGCCGTGGAGCGTCTCGCCGATCAGCACAAAGTCGGGCTTGAGCTCACGGGTAAAGGCGTGCAGGCGGCGCATAAAGTCGCGGTCGAGCATATAGGCAACGTCCAGGCGCAGGCCGTCGACGCCAAAGACCTCGGCCCAGCGGCGCACGGACTCGAGCAGGTAATCGACCACAGCGGGATTTTGCAGGTTGAGCTTCACAAGCTCAAAATGGCCTTCCCAGCCCTCGTACCAAAAGCCATCGCCATAGCAGGAATCGCCGTCAAAGCTAATGTGGAACCAGTCCTTGTACGGCGAGTCCCACTTGCGCTCCTGCACATCGCGGAAGGCCCAAAAACCGCGGCCGACGTGGTTGAAGACGGCATCGAGCACCACGCGGATGCCATGGGCATGCAGCGTGTCGCATACGGCGGCAAAGTCGGCGTCCCCACCCAGGCGACGGTCGATATGGCGCAGGCTGCGTGTATCGTAGCTGTGGCTATCAGATTCGAGCGGTGGGTTGATGAGCACAGCGCCAACGCCGAGTTCCTGCATGTAGTCGGCCCACTTGGCGATTTTCATAATGGGAGCATCGGGGTTAGGAGCAACGTTGACGGCCTGGGCAAGCTCGTCCTCGGCAACGGGTGCGGCGTTTTCGCGCGGAGCCCCGCAAAAGCCCAGCGGATAGATCTGATAGAACGTCGTCTCGTATGCCCACATAGCAACCTCCCGGTAAGCTCAACACAACGACATCCATTGTATGCCCAGCTTGTATCCTCTCCCCCAAAATAAGTTGCGGTGGAATAGTTCCTGTCTGGGCCTTCAGAAGCCTTAAACAGGAACTATTCCACCGCAACTGATGAGGGGACGTGATTAGGCGACGGGCTTGGCGCGGCGGATGGCCGGAAACAGCACGGTGATGGCGAGGATGACGCCCACGACGGCAATCGCCCCGCCCGCGAAGCCGATCCAAGCGATACCGGGACCCGAAACCACGGCGCCGCCGATTGCGGTGCCCGTGCCAATACCGAGGTTAAACAGGCCCGAGAAGATCGACATGGCGACGGCTGACGAATCTGCCGGCGTGTGCTTGATGAGCTCGGCCTGGAACGCCACATTGAAGGCCGTGGCGCAGCAGCCCCACAGTGCGCAGACGGCAAGCACTGTCACGAGCGACGATGCGGCCGGCCCCATGAGCAGCAGGGCCACCGGCACGCCGGAGAGCGTGATAGCAAGGAACGGAAAACGGTGCCCGTCGAACAGGCGGCTGAACAGCCAGCTGCCCACCAAGCCGGAACAGCCAAACGCCGTCAGCGTCATGGTGATGGCGCCCGCATCGTCGTGCGCGACCTGCGCCAGGAAGGGCTCGATATAGCTGTAGCTTGCGTAATAGCCGGTCGCCATGAAGACCGTGACTGCGTAGAGCGCGATGAGGAGCGGGTTCTTGAGCAGCTCGGGCAGCTGTTTGACGGTAAAGCGCTCACCCGCCGGCATGGCCGGGAACACCGCTGCCTGGTAGACGACCGCGATGGCTGAGAGGCCCCCGACCACGGCAAACGTCATGCGCCAGCCCACGGCCAAGCCAATGGCGCGACCGAGAGGCAGGCCAAAGATCTGCGCGATGGACGAGCCCGTGGCGATCATGCTGATGGCGAGCGCGCCGTGGCGAGTGTCGACCAGGCGCGAGGCCATAATCGAGGCGACTGACCAGAACACGGCATGTGCGCAAGCGACCACCAGGCGCGCGCAGACCAGGATGGGATAGGTCGGCGCCACAGCGGACAGGAACTGACCGAGCGAGAACACGGCCAGCACGCCCAGCAGCATCCGCTTGAACTCGAAGCGCGAGGCAAACACCATGAGCGGCAACGACAGCAGCATGACGCCCCAGGCATAGACCGAGATCATGATGCCAGCTTGGGCCTCGGTGAGCGAAAACGATGCAGCGATGTCGGTCAGCAGGCCGATGGGCATGAACTCCGACGTGTTGAACACGAACGCGCAGCAGGTGAGCCCGATGAGCGGGAGCCACTGCCTGAGCGTGATGCCGTCTTGCCTTGTCTGAGTCATATATAACGTCTCCAATCGTTTTGAGCGGAGGCGATTATATAGCAACGGCCCCGCATCCGTCAGTACAGAAGCGGGGCCGAAAACAATTCGATACACAGAGGTTGCGCCGTCAATTCATAACTAAGCCAACCCCAGCAATATGCCCGCCGAATGCACGACAAACGCCACGATCCAGGCAACGGCGACCTGAAACGCGAACACGGCAACGGCGTAGCGCGCGCCCAGCTCGCTCTTGACGGCGCCGATGGCAGCCACGCAGGGCGGGTACAGCAGCGTAAAGACCAGGAACACGTAGGCGGTAAACGGCGAAAACATGGTCGACAGCGCCGCGGGCGACGTTGCGCCCAAAAGCACCGTGAGCGTCGAGATGACGCTCTCCTTGGCAATGAGTCCGGTGACGAGCGCCGTGGATGCGCGCCAGTCGCCAAAACCGAGCGGGGCCAACACCGGCGCGATGATGCTACCCAGACCGGCAAGCAGGCTTTGTGACTGGTCGGCGACCACGTTAAAGCGGATATCGAACGTCTGCAGGAACCAGATGACCACCGTAGCGGCAAAGATAATGGTAAAGGCCTTGGTAATAAAGTCCTTGGCCTTATCCCATGCCAGCATCACCGTCGTCTTGACGCTCGGCAGGCGGTAATTGGGGAGCTCCATGATAAACGGCACCGGGTCGCCCTTAAATGCCGTGCGGTTGAGCACCAGGGCGGCAATGCAGCCGACCACGATGCCGATCAGATAGAGCGAAACCATGGCGGGAACTGTCGCCTGCGGGAAAAACGCCCCGCACAGCAAGCCGTAAACCGGCAGCTTGGCCGAACAGCTCATAAACGGCGTGAGCATGACCGTCATCTTGCGGTCGTGCTCGGATGGGAGCGTACGGGTCGACATGATAGCTGGCACGGTGCAGCCAAAACCGACGAGCATGGGCACGAAACTGCGGCCCGACAGGCCAAAGCGACGCAACACCTTATCCATGACAAAGGCCACGCGCGCCATGTATCCGGAGTCTTCCAGAATGGAGAGGAACAAGAAGAGCACGACGATAATCGGCAGGAAGGTCAGCACGCTGCCCACACCCGTAAGTACGCCGTCGACAGCCAGTGAGCGCACCACGTCGTTGGTTCCGAATGCCTTGAGGCCCGCATCGGCCGAGGCGATGATGGCAGCGATACCGTCCTCCATGAGTCCCTGCAACGCCGCGCCAATCACGCCAAACGTCAGCCAAAAGACGAGGCCCATGATCACCAGAAACGCCGGAATGGCTGTGTAACGACCTGTCAGGATGCGGTCAATCTTGACGGAGCGCACGTGCTCGCGGCTCTCGTGCGGCTTGACGACGCAACGCCCGCACACGTCGCCGATAAAGCTAAAGCGCATATCGGCCAGCGCGGACAGGCGGTCGGTGCCAGCCTCGCCCTCCATCTGGGTAATGATGTGCTCGATGGCGTCGAGCTCGTTGCGGTCCAGGTGAAGCGCCTCGGTTACCAGCTCGTCACCCTCAACCAGCTTGGTCGCCGCAAAACGCACGGGGATGTGCGCCGTCGCGGCATGGTCCTCGATAAGGTTGGCAATGCCGTGGATGCAGCGATGCAGCGCACCGCCGTCCGGACCGTCGGGCGCGCAAAAGTCCAGGCGACCAGGGCGCTCGCGGAACCGCGCCACGTGCAGGGCGTGGTCCACCAACTCGCCGATACCCTCGTTGCGGGCAGCGCTAATGGGGACAACGGGCACGCCCAACAGGCTCTCGAGCAGGTTGACGTCCACGGCGCCGCCGTTGGCGGTCACCTCGTCCATCATGTTGAGCGCGATGACCATGGGGCGGTCGAGCTCCATAAGCTGTAGCGTCAGGTACAGGTTGCGTTCGATATTGGTGGCGTCGATGATGTCGATGATGGCGTCGGGGTTTTCGTCAAGGATGAATTGACGGCTCACGATCTCTTCGCCCGTGTACGGCGACAGCGAATAGATGCCAGGCAGGTCGGTAACGCTTGCCTCGGGGTGGTTGCGGATGGTGCCATCTTTGCGGTCGACCGTCACGCCGGGAAAGTTACCGACGTGCTGGTTGGAGCCCGTCAGCTGGTTGAATAACGTGGTCTTGCCGCAGTTTTGGTTGCCGGCGAGGGCAAAGTGCAGCGGCGCGCCCTCGGGCACGGCCGTCTTTGCCGCACGGGGCGAATACGTCCCCTCGCCCAGGGCCGGATGCTCCGTCGTGCCGATTGCGGCGTTAGCGCGCGGACCCGTATCGGTGTCGTGAATACCCACGAGCTCGATGCGAGCGGCATCGTCCTTGCGCAGTGTCAACTCGTAGCCACGCAGGCGGATCTCGAGCGGATCGCCCATGGGGGCGTACTTCATCATGGTGACTTCGGTGCCCGGCGTTAGACCCATGTCCAAAATATGCTGTCGGAGTGCCTGATCGTCCGATGCCACCGATGCGACAACGGCGTCCTTTCCAATCTCGAGTGTATCGAGCTTCACGTCCGTGTTCCTCCCCCGGCGCCCACAGGGCGTTGTATTTATGTTCACCAAGGCTAACCGTTTGCCATGGCTAACCAATTTTAACCATGCATGATAGCGCGAACATGCAACGATGTTCAATCAGCAAATTGGCGCAATGGGGACAGGCAGGAGAGTTCAGGGCCATAGTTTCCCGATGAGGCCTCTCGGGGAAACTACATCCCAGAATTCCGGCTCGAAACGGGATATGATTTCCCAAACAGGCCTCTTACGGAAAATGCATCCCGGAATCCCCGCTCGAAACGGGACGCGCTTTCCCAGTCGAGGCCCTATGGGAAACTGCGTCCCACCTTGAAAGGCAAAACTGGGGCGCAGTTTCCGGGCGGGGCATCAAAAACGAAGTTGCGGTGGAATAGTTCCTGGAGGGGGTGCGGACAGAAAGTTGGACCGCGGGGCGGTCCGGACTGGAGGTTCGCATGTACAGCAGGGAGAAGGTCGAGCTCTTCCTCCTGGCGACGGAGGACGGCATGGGGCCGACCGCC
>CABUTN010000034.1 GCA_902494565.1 uncultured Collinsella sp.
TCGATCCCCCTCGTCTCCACCCGAGCATTGAATGAGGCTCCAACGCAAGTTGGGGCCTTTTTTCATATAGGAACACAAGGTCAAAGGCGGCACAATGATCCTCCTGGTCGACAAGATCGAAAAAAGCTTCGGCGCGCGCGTCCTCTTTAGCGGCGCGTCCTTCCAGATCAACCCCGGCGAGCGCTTCGCGCTCGTGGGCCCCAACGGCGCCGGCAAAACAACCATGCTCAAAATCATCATGGGCATCGACAGCCCAGACGCCGGCCAGGTCCAGTACGCCAAGGACTGCCAGGTGGGCTACCTAGAGCAGGAAACCAACCTGGAGCAAAAGGACACCACCATTCTCGCCGAGGTCATGGCCGCCGCCAAGGAAATCCGCCGCATGGGAGAGCGCGCCAACGAGCTGCAGGCTCAGATCACCGAGCTCTCCGAACAGGGCAAAGACGTCGACGCACTCCTCAACGAGTACGGCATGGTCCAGGACCGCTTTGAACACCTGGGCGGCTACGAGCTCGAGAGCAACGCCCGCAAGATCCTGTCCGGCCTGGGATTTAAGGTCACCGACTTTGAGCGCCCGTGCTCCGAGTTCTCGGGCGGCTGGCAGATGCGCATCGCGCTCGCCAAGCTCTTCCTGCGCCACCCCGACCTGCTGCTTCTGGACGAGCCCACCAACCACCTGGATCTCGAAAGCGTCCAGTGGTTGCGCGGCTTTATCGCCAACTACGACGGCGCCGTGCTCATCGTCAGCCACGACCGCGCCTTCATGGACGCCTGCGTCGACCACGTCGCCGCGCTCGAAAACCGTCGCGTGACCACCTACACCGGCAACTACAGCAGCTACCTCAAACAACGCGAGGACAACCTGGAGCAGATGCGCGCCAAGCGCGCCGCCCAGGAGCGCGACATCGCCCACATGCAGGTCTTCGTCGACAAGTTCCGCTATAAGCCCACCAAGGCCGCCCAGGCGCAGGAGCGCATCCGCAAGATCGAGCAGATCAAAAAGGAGCTCGTCATCCTGCCCGAGGGCCACAAGCACATCGACTTTAAGTTCCCTGACCCGCCGCGCTCCGGCGACATGGTCGTGGGGCTCGAGGGCGTCTCCAAGTCCTACGGCGAAAAGCACATCTACAGCGACATCGACCTCAAGCTCTACCGCGGCGAGCACGTGGCACTCGTCGGCCCCAACGGCGCCGGCAAGTCCACGCTCATGAAGATTATCGCCGGACTGGAGCCGCCCACCACCGGAACCCGGGACCTGGGAACCAACGTGGGCGTGGCCTATTACGCCCAGCACGCGCTCGAGGGCATGACCGAGTCTAATACCGTCCTGCAAGAGATCGACACCGTTACGCCCAAGTGGACCGTGCCGCAGCAGCGCAGCCTGCTGGGCGCCTTCCTGTTTAGCGACAACGATTCCATCGAGAAGCAGGTTCGCGTCCTCTCCGGTGGCGAAAAGGCGCGTCTGGCCCTGGCAAAGATGCTCGTGGCCCCCGAGGCACTCCTGTGCCTGGACGAGCCCACCAACCACCTAGACATCGACTCGGTGGACATGCTCGAGAATGCCCTGCAAAGCTTCCCCGGCACCATCGTGCTGATCAGCCACGACGAGCACCTGGTACGTGCCGTGGCCAATCGCGTAATCGACATCCGCGATGGTAACGTCACGGTCTACGACGGCGACTACGACTACTACCTCTACAAGCGCGAGGACCTCGCGGCCCGCGCCGCCGCCGAGGCGGCAGGGGAGAGTGCGCCGGCGGCGGGCAAGCCCGCCTGCGCCGCCCAGGCCAACACCCCCGTCGTAGCACCCAAGCCCGCCGAGGGCAAAAAGACCAAGGAGCAAAAGCGTGCCGAGGCTCAGGCCCGTGCCGCGCTCAACAAAAAGCTCAAGGGCGTGCGCAACCAGCTCAAGAAGATCGAGACGGAGCTCGATAAAAAGCGAGCCCGCTATGACGAGCTTATGGAATTGATGGCGAGCGAAGAGCTTTATGCCGATCAGGACAAGTTCAATGCCGCGCTGGGGGAATATAACGGCCTTAAGCAAGAACTGCCCAAGCTCGAGGACGAATGGCTGGAGCTTTCCACCCAGATCGAAGAGGAGACCGCGCGTGAATTCTCGTAAGGCCGCTGCCGTGGCGATGAGCGTCATCGCCATCGCCTGTCGCATCTGCGGCATCTTTATGAGTGCGATGACCGTGCTGCTGTGCTTTAGCGGCCTGACCGCCAAGCTGCAGATTGTCGGCTTTGTCGTTGAGCTTTCTCGCGCGCTGCCGAGCGCCATCGCCGGCTACGGCGTCATCACCTCACCCTTTGGCGGCGTTTTCCGCTTGGATTACGCCATCGTGGCCGTCATCCTGTTTGTAGCTGACTACCTGCTCACGCGCGCCTCGCGCCGCGTCCGCTAGGGGAGCGCCATGTCCAGCAGCTACATCATGAACCTGCTCGCCAGCGCCGTCGCCGTCATCGTGGGCATCGTCATCCACGAAAGTGCGCACGCCGCCGCGGCCTGGGCACTCGGCGATAAGACAGCCCGTTCGCGCGGCCGCGTGTCACTCAACCCGCTCAACCATATCGATCCGTTTGGCACTATCATCCTGCCGCTGCTCATGCTCGCCGCCGGTGGCCCGGTGTTTGCCTTCGCCAAGCCCGTGCCCGTCTACCTCAACAACCTCAAGCACCCCAAGCGCGACGAGGTCCTGGTGAGCGCGGCCGGCCCCGCATCGAATATCGCGCTCGCGTGCCTGGCTGCAGCCCTCATGCACCTGGCCTATGGCAACCTCTACGCCAGCATGTCCTTTGCTGTGGCGTCTCAAATCATGAACTTCGGCGCCACGTTTATCGTGGTTAACCTGTCGCTTGCGTTCTTTAACCTTATTCCGATTCCGCCGCTTGACGGCTCGTCTATCATCGTGCCGTTCCTTAAAGGCAAGGCGCTGACCAACTACTACCACCTGCAGCAATACGCTATGCCCATCCTCATCCTAGTGCTGTACCTGCTGCCCATGTGGACCGGCATCGATGTGATCGGCCGCTATTTCGACGTTACCGTGTATCCGCTCGCTGAGCAGATGCTCAACTTCGCAATCGCCGGCATCTAAGGTAAACTTACAGGTCGACCGTGCAAAACGGTCGCAACATGCACCCAAACCGCGCCGCGAAGGCGCCGTCAAAGGAGGTCGAAGATGTCGTATCGCGTGTCGACGCAGGTCTACAGCGGACCGTTCGACCTGCTGCTGCAGCTGGTAACCCGCCAAAAAGTAGATATCGGCGCCATCTCCATCAGCGAGGTGGCCGAGCAGTACCTTGCCGAGGCCGAGCGCATCGAGGCGCTGGACCTGGACGTAGCAAGCGACTTTTTGCTGGTCGCGGCAACCCTTTTGGACATCAAGGCCGCCTCTCTGGTGCCGCAGGAGGCCCCGCGCAAAGTCGATGACGACGATGACGAGTTCGACGAAGACCTCGAGGAGCTCAGCGCGCTCGACGGCGACGCCTTGCGCGAGGTCCTGATCCAGCGCCTGATTGCCTACAAGCAGTTTAAAGGCGCGGCGGCAGCCCTCGGTGCCCGCATGCAGGCCGAAAGTCGCATGCATCCGCGTGTGGCCGGCCCCGACCCCGAGTTCTTGGGCCTAATGCCCGACTATCTGGCCGGCATTACCCTGCGCGGCCTGGCCGTCATCTGCGCCGACCTGGACGGCAAGCGCCAGACCTTCCTGCTGGAGGCCGAGCATGTGGCGCCGCATCGCGTGCCGCTCGACCTGACGGTGGCCTCGGTCGACCGCTTTACCATGGCACACCAAGCCTGCACCTTCCGCGAGCTGCTGGACGGCGACGCCACCACCGAGCAGCTCGTTGTCACCTTCCTGGCCATGCTAGAGCTTGCCAAGCGCGGCTCGCTTACGCTAAGCCAGGACGAGATCTTTGGAACCATTCAAATCAACCGCGTCGAGGGCGCCGAGGCATACGTGCCTGGCGAGGGCCCCGAGCTCACCGAATAGGAGCGGCAACCATGTCAACCCTTTCCACGCTGGAGGCAAACAGCCTCAAAGGCGCCCTCGAGGCGCTGCTGCTGGTGTCGAGTGACCCCGTGAGCGCACCCGCGCTGGCAGCTGCGCTGGATATCGCCCCGGGCGAGTGCGCGTCGCTTTTGGCCGAGCTCAAGGTTGAGTACGAAGAGGCCAACCGCGGCTTTCAGCTGCGCGAGGTCGCCGGTGGCTGGCGCCTGTTTACACACCCCGCCTACCATGATGTGGTCGAGGCCTACGTGCTGAGCTGGGACACGCAAAAGCTGTCTCAGGCGGCGCTTGAGACCCTGGCCGTCATCGCCTACCACCAGCCCGTCACGCGCGAGGTGGTCAAGGGCATCCGCGGCGTCAACTCCGACGGCGTCATCGCGTCGCTCGTGGATAAGGGCCTGGTGCGCGAACTCGGCCGCGACCCCGAGCGCGGTCAGGCCATCATCTACGGCACGACCAACGCCTTCTTGGAAAAGTTCGGCCTGCGCTCCACCCGGGACCTGCCCGATCTGGAGCAGTTTGCCCCCGACGAGCAGTCGCGCCAGTTTATCCGCGAGCGCCTGAGCGGCCGCAGCATTCAGTCCACGCTCGAGGAGCAGGCCGAGGACCTGGACGAAGAGCGCGAACTGATCGATACCGATGTTGAGGACACCGATGGCGAGGAGCTTCTGCCCACCGTCGATACCTCGGAGGATATACATGACGAGGACTAACGAAGCAGGGGAAACGCACTTCGCAAGCGCCATGGACAACGCAGCGCCCACGGGCGACGCCCAGCCCGTCTACCCGCACACTATGCGCCTGCAGCGCTTTTTGGCGCGCGCGGGCGTAGCGAGCCGCCGCGGCTCGGAGGACCTGATGACTGCCGGCCGCGTAACCGTCAACGGCCAGGTCGCGACCGAGCTGGGCACCAAGGTCGATGTCGACCGCGACCACATCGAGGTCGACGGTATGCCCGTCAAGCTCAACCAGGGTGCCGTGTACCTGATGCTCTACAAGCCGACCGGCTACCTCACCACCATGAGCGATCCACAGGAACGCCCTTGCGTGGCCGACCTGGTCCCGCGCGACCGCTTTCCGGGGCTCTTTCCGGTGGGTCGTTTGGACCGCGACACCACGGGCCTTCTGCTCTTTACCACCGACGGTGACCTGTCGCAGGACCTGCTGCATCCCAGCAAGCACGTCTACAAGACCTACCAGGCGCTGGTGGACGGCAACCTGACCGATTGCGACCTCACGCCGCTGCGCCGCGGCATCGAGCTCGACGACGGCCTATGCCAGCCGGCGATCTGCCGAATCATTAACGCGCGCGAGGCCGAGGCCGTGGCGCCACAGGGCGTCAAGCCCGGCACCACCGCCGTGGAGGTCATCATCCGCGAGGGCCGCAAGAACCAGGTCAAGCGCATGCTGAGCAAGATCAACCACCCGGTAATTCGCCTGCACCGCTGCAACTTTGCCGGCTTGGAACTCGAGAGCGTGGCCAAGGGCTCGTGGCGCGAGCTCACCGATCGCGAGGTGCAAATCCTCAAGGCCGGTGGCATCCCTCCCAAGCAGGCCAGCGCCATGCGCGGTGACAAGCCCCAGGAAACCCCCGCCAGCCGCACGCGTCATCACGGCAGCCACGGCTCCGCGCCCAAGCGCAACACCTACCGCGAGCGCTACACGGGCTAGGCAACCCGCCGCGCCCCAACGCCCGCGAACCATACCAGCACGCCAACCATCGAAAGGAAGCATTGCATGATCGTCGCCATCGACGGCCCCGCCGGTTCCGGCAAGTCCACCATCGCCAAGGAGATCGCCCGCCAGCTGGGCTTTAACAAGCTCGACACGGGCGCCATGTATCGCGCCGTCACCTTCGCCGCGCTCGACCGCGGCATCGATCTGGATAACGAGGCGGCCATCGACGCCCTCGCCGAGCAGATCGAGATCCGCTTTACCAACGGCACCGGCGAGGACACGCGCCTGACCATCGACGGCCAGGACGCTTCGGCTGCCATTCGCACCCCGCAGGTCGACGCCAACGTGTCCAAGGTCTCGGCCTACCCGGGCGTGCGCGCGGCCATGCTCATCCACCAGCGCCGCGCCGCCGAGGACCGCGATATCGTCGCCGAGGGTCGCGACATCGGAACCGTCGTGTTCCCTAACGCGCAGGTCAAGGTCTTCCTGACCGCCGACCCGCGCGAGCGCGCCCGTCGCCGTGTGCTGCAGCGTCACCAAAACGATGCCCAGCCGCTCACGTCCGAGCAGCTCGAGGCCGAGGTCGACGAGACCCTCGACGCCCTTAAGCAGCGCGACAAGCTCGACAGCAGCCGCGAGGTCGCCCCGCTCGTGCCCGCCGAGGACGCCGTGCACGTCGACTCCACCGCTCACACCATCGACGAGGTCGTTCGTATCATCGAGGACCTCATCAACCAAAGGAGGTAGCCCATGCGCCTGTTTAAGCAGACGCCCGAGGACTATTACAACGCCCCCTACGCCGAGTTCCCGGCGCTCATCCGCGGCACCGTTTTCGTGGTCATGGCAATCCTTTGGGCCTTCTCCAAGCTCATGTGGCGTTGGAAGGTCGAGGATGCCAATCTGCTGTTTGAGCGCCAGGACGGCCGCGGCAGCGTGGTCATCTGCAACCACACCTCGATGGCCGAGCTCTTGGCCGTGGAGACGGCGCTGTTCTTTGGGGGGCGCCGCATTCGTCCCATCTTTAAGTCCGAGTTCGCCAAGAGCAAGATTGTGCGCTGGGCCTTTAGCCGCGTTGGCGGCATCCCCGTGGAGCGTGGTACTGCCGATATGAAGTGCCTGCGCGCCGCCCAGCATGCGCTGCAGCGCGGCGAGGACGTTCTGATCTTCCCCGAGGGCACGCGCATCCGCTCGCGCGAGATCAAACCCGAGGTCCACGGCGGTTTTGCGCTCATCGCCCAGATGGGCAAGGCACCTGTGAACCCGCTCGCCATCTGCGGCTGGTCCGACATCACGCCCGCGGGCAAAAAGATCATGCGTCCCAAGAAGTGCTGGATCCGCGCCGGCAAGGCCGTCTCGCTTTCCGACGCACCGGCTGGGCTTAAGCGCACGGAGCGCCTGGAATGGTTTGAGTCCGAGGCCATGAGCCGCGTCTACGCCATGCGAGACGACCTGTGCGCCGAGCATCCGGGCAGGTTCTAGCCATGAGCGAGAACGTGACGAACACCGCCGCGGCTGCGTCTGACCAGGCAAACGCGCCCACCATCGAGATCGCCGCCCACGCCGGCACTTGCTACGGCGTACAGCGTGCGCTCGATATGGCGCTGGCCGCCGCGCCGCAGGCAGGGGAGTGCACTCAGGTCCATACCTTGGGTCCGCTCATCCATAACCCCATCGTGGTGCGCGAGCTCGCCGAGGCCGGCATTGGCTTGGCCGAGACCTTGGACGATGCAGTATCGGGCACCGTAATCATCCGCGCCCACGGCGTGGTGCCGCAGGTGGTCGATGCGGCTCACGATCGCAGTCTTACCGTGGTCGATGCCACCTGCCCCTACGTGAAAAAGGTCCACGTGGCGGCGGAGCGCCTGGTACGCGAGGGCTACCACGTGGTAGTCGTGGGCGAGCCGGGGCACCCCGAAGTCGAGGGCATCTTGGGCCACGCCGGCGAAGATGCACAGGTCGTAAGCTGTGCTGCCGATGCGGACGCGCTGCCGCTCAAGGGCAAGGTGGGCCTGGTTGTGCAAACCACCCAGACCGCGCAGAACCTCGCCGAGGTCGTGGCCGCTATCACCCCGCGCGTGCAGGAACTACGCGTGATCAACACCATCTGCGCTGCCACGAGCGAGCGCCAGCAGGCAGCCGCATCACTTGCCAACCGCTGTGATTGCATGGTCGTCGTGGGCGGAAAGAACTCGGGCAACACCCGCCGCCTGGCACAGATCTGCGCCGACGTCTGCGAGCACACGCACCACATCGAGGAAGCTTCCGAGCTCCAGGCCGCATGGTTTGCCAACGCGCGCCACATCGGCATAACCGCCGGAGCCTCCACCCCGCAAGAACACATCGAGCGCGCCGTAACGCGCATCAAGGAGCTTTGCCGCTAATCATGGACCAGACCGTACCCGCATACGCCGCCGAGGTGGCCGATTACGGGCGCAGCCGCGACCCCGAGCCGGGTGAGGGCGCGCTCGTAAAGAACGTGCGTCCCGAATCGCCCGCGTGGGATGTGGGTATCGAGCCGGGCATGCGCGTGCTCACGGTCAACGGTGAGGCGCTCACCGACATGATCGTGTGGCTCTGGGAGGCCGACGATGATACCGTCGACCTCGAGGTTTTCGACCCGCGCGACAACAGCGTCACCCCCGTCGAGCTCGACCGCTTCCCGGGAGAGGACTGGGGCCTTGAATTCGATGGCCCCATCTTCGATGGTATGCGCACCTGTGTGAACGCCTGCGTGTTCTGCTTTATGACCATGCTGCCCAAGGGCGGCCGCTCCACGCTTTACATCCGCGACGACGACTATCGTCTGAGCTTTTTGCAGGGCAACTTCGTCACGCTCACGAACCTCTCCGACGAAGATGTTCAAAACGTCATCCAACGCAACATGAGCCCCATGAACGTGTCGGTCCACGCCGTGAGCCCCGACGTCCGCCGTCGTATGATGGGCCGCAACGCCCAGCGCGGCATGGACGTACTCGAGGCCATCATGGCCGCCGGTATCGAGATTCACGCGCAGATCGTGTTGTGCCCCGGCATGAACGACGGCGAGGAGCTGGAAAAGACCCTGCGCTTTTGCGAGGAGCACGAGCAGATCACAAGCCTGGGCATTGTGCCGCTCGGTTTTACCAAGCATCAGAACCGCTTTAGCTGGTCATACAGCGACAAGCCCGAGCTGGCGCGCGAGACCATTGCCATGATCCGACCGTTCCAGGACCGCGCCTATGAGCGCTTTGGCCGCCACACCTTCCAGATGAGCGACGAGTTCTACCTGGACGCCGGCATCGATCCGCCCGAGGCGGACTTTTACGACGGCTATCCGCAGTACTACGACGGTATCGGCATGATCCGCTCATACCTAGACGAGACGGACGATGTGCTTGCCGCCGATGCCGAGCGACTGGCCCGCGTCCGCGAGGCCATCGCCGCTCGCAGCCAGCACCTGCTGTGCCTCTCGGGCGCCAGCGCACGCGACACCGTGGCACGCTTCGTGGAATCGCCGCAGGGGCTCGCCGGCACCGTCACGGCCATCAAGAACCGCTACTTTGGCGGCAACGTGGACGTGACCGGCCTCATCGTCGCGTGTGACATTCTGGAGCAGCTGCCACAAGACCTGTCGGGGGTTATGCTCTTTGTGCCTAAGCTCATGTTCAACGCTGACGGCATGACGCTTGACGAGTATCATCGTGACGATTTACTCGCAAGCCTTACCAGTCGCGGCGCCGAGGTTCATGTGGTGTCGACCATGCCGCATGAGCTGCTCGATACCCTAGAGCACATCCTTGGCATTGTGCCTGCCGACTCTACTAATTCCACTGACCCTACCCATTAAAGGAGAGCAGATGAAACCTATCGTCGCCGTCGTCGGACGCCCCAACGTGGGCAAGTCCACGCTCGTTAACCGCCTGGCCCAGACCTCGGACGCCATCGTCCACGAGTCCCGCGGCGTCACGCGCGACCGCTCGTATCACACGGCCGATTGGAACGGTCGTGAGTTCACCATCGTCGACACGGGCGGTATCGAGCCGCTCAAGAGCGACGACGTCTTTGCCACGTCCATCCGCGACCAGGCGCTCGCCGCCGCCGAGGAAGCCACAGTCATCCTGTTTGTGGTCGATGGCCGCACCGGCGTCACCGAGGAGGACGAGTCGGTCGCCCGCATGCTCAAGCGCTGCGACAAGCCGGTCTTTCTGCTGGTGAACAAGCTCGACAACCCCGATCGCGAAAACGACAGCATCTGGGAGTTCTATTCGCTCGGTATCGGCGAGCCCACGCCGCTCTCGGCCCTGCATGGCCATGGCACGGGCGACCTGCTCGATGACATCGTGGCCCTGCTTCCTGAGGAAGAGGACGAAGTCGCCGACGAGTTCCCCGACGCGCTGAACGTCGCCATCATCGGCCGTCCCAACGCCGGTAAGTCGTCGCTGTTCAACCGCATCCTGGGCGCCGACCGCTCTATCGTGTCCAACATTGCCGGCACGACGCGCGACGCCATCGACACCGTCGTGGAGCGCAACGGCAAGCACTACCGCATGGTCGACACCGCGGGTATTCGCAAGAAAAGCACCGTGTACGAGAACATCGAGTACTACTCGATGGTCCGCGGCCTGCGCGCCATCGATCGCGCCGACGTGGCACTGCTCGTCGTCGACGCCTCCGTGGGCGTCACTGAGCAGGACCAGAAGGTCATGGGTCTTGCCATCGAGCGCGGCTGCGCCATCGTGGTGCTGCTCAACAAGTGGGATCTGCTCGACGACGACCGTAAGCGCGAGGCCTGCATGGAGACCATCGACCGCCGTCTGGGCGTTATGGCTCCCTGGGCCCAGTACCTGCGCATCTCTGCCCTGACCGGCCGCAGCGTCGAGAAGATCTGGGCAATGGTAGACGCCGCCGAGAAGACGCGCTCGCAAAAGATCAGCACCTCGCGCCTCAACACGTTCCTCACCGACCTGCGCGAGTTCGGTCATACCGTGGTGGACGGCAAGCGCCGCCTGCGCATGCACTACGTGACCCAGACGGTCGTCAACCCGCCGACGTTCACGTTCTTCGTCAACCACAGCGATCTGGTCAACGACACCTATCAGCGCTACGTCGAGAACCGCATGCGCTCGACCTTCGACTTTGCCGGCACGCCCATTCGACTCTTCTTTAGGAAGAAGGAGCAAAAGGATGCATAATCCGATTCTGCTGACCGCCATCTGCGCCGTGGTCTCGTTCTTTATCGGGGCGATTCCGTTTGGCCTGATCTTGGGCCGCGTGTTCAACCACACGGACATTCGTAAGGCGGGCTCCGGCAACATCGGCACCACCAACGCCCTGCGCGTGGCCGGCCCCAAGGTGGCCGCGCTCACACTGCTGCTCGACTGCCTTAAGGGCGCCATCTGCGTCCTTATCGCGCGTCCGCTCATTGCCGACTTGGGCTATGGCTTCCCCGTGAGCATTATGGCCCCCGGTGCCGCCGGCGATTGGATGCTCGGCGTCATCTGCCTGGCGGCCGTATGGGGCCATATCTTCTCGCCCTACCTCAACTTCCATGGCGGCAAGGGCATCGCGGTCGGTCTGGGCGTTATCCTCGCCTGGTACTGGCCCATCGGACTTTCGCTGCTGGGCATGTTTATCGTGGCTGTCGCCATCACCAAGTTTGTGTCGGTGGGCTCGCTTGCCGCGGCCATCGGTCTTCCCATCGCTGCCTGCGCGGTCTTTCCGTACAGCAGCCTCGGACTTAAGTTTTGCATGGCACTGATCGGCATTACTGTGGTGTGGGCCCATCGTGCGAACATCAAAAAGCTCATGACGGGTAAGGAGTCCAAGCTCTCGTTTACCAAGCGCGTCACCGAGCCCGACGATAAGTAGGAGAGAGTCATGAATGTTGCGCTGATTGGCTCCGGCTCCTGGGGAACCGCCGTCGCCGGCCTTGCCGCCGCGCGACCCGAGCGCGTGACCATGTGGGCCCATAGCGAGCAGACGGCTGCCGGCATCAACGGCGAGCACCGTAATCCCCGCTATCTGGTGGACTACGTGCTGCCGGAAAACGTTGTCGCCACGACGGACCTGGCGCAGGCGCTCGACGGCGCCGAGGCCGTCATCTTTGCCGTGCCCTCCACACATCTGCGCAGCGTATGCCATCAGGCGGCACCCTTCATCGCTGCCGAGACCCCGGTGCTCTGCCTCACCAAGGGCATCGAGCCCGAGTCCGGCCTGCTCATGAGCGAGGTCATCGCCACCGAGATCGGCAACGAGGCACGTGTCGCGGCGCTCTCGGGCCCCAACCATGCTGAGGAAATCTACCGCGGCGGACTTTCTGCCGCCGTCATCGCCAGCAAAGATCCGCAGATAGGGGAGACCTTTAAGGACCTGCTCCTGTCCACGGCCTTCCGTATCTATCTGTCGCAAGACATGACCGGTGTCGAGGTCTGCGGCGCCATGAAAAATGTTATCGCCATCGTGTGCGGCATCTCCGCCGGCACCGGCGCGGGCGACAACACGCTCGCCCTCATCATGACGCGCGGCCTAGCCGAGATCAGCCGTCTGGTGCATGCCCGCGGCGGGCAGGCTATGACCTGCATGGGGCTTGCCGGCATGGGCGACCTCATTGCCACCTGCACCTCGGAGCATTCGCGCAACCGCACCTTTGGCTACGAGTTCGCTCATGGCGTGTCGCTCGACGAGTATCAGACGCGCACGCATATGGTGGTCGAAGGCGCCGTCGCGGCCCGCAGCGTCAGCGAGCTCGCCCGTTCACTGGGCGTAGACATTCCGCTCACCTTTGCCGTGGAGCAAACGCTCTACAACGGTGTTACCTTGGATAGGGCACTCGAGATTCTTACCGATCGCGTCCCTTCTCAAGAGTTCTACGGACTCACCGACTAACGCAGAAAGGCTTCTACCATGGGTTCCATTAAAATCGCTCCGTCCGTCCTTTCGGCCGACATGGCCAACCTCAAGGGCGAGCTCGACAAAATCGCCGGCGCCGACTACGTGCACTTCGACGTTATGGACGGTCACTTTACCGGCAACCTCACCTTTGGCGTTGACATCCTCAAGGCCGTCAAGCGCTCCACCGATGTACCGGTCGACGCGCACCTGATGGTGTCGAACCCCGACGAAACGGTCGATTGGTACGCCGACGCCGGTGCCGACATGATCACCGTGCACTACGAGGCCTCCACGCACCTGCACCGCACGCTCACCCATCTGCAGCAGCGCGGCGTCAAGGCCGGCGTGGTGCTCAACCCCGCCACCCCCGTGTGCGTACTCGAGAGCATCATCGACGTCGTCGATATGGTGCTGCTGATGAGCGTGAACCCCGGCTTTGGCGGCCAGAGCTTTATCCCCGGTACCATTGCCAAACTGCACGAGCTCAAGGCCATGTGCGAGCGCCACGGCGTTTTGCCCATGATCGAGGTCGACGGCGGCATTTCTTCCAAGAACATCGCCGAGGTTGTCAAGGCTGGTGCCAACGTTCTCGTGGCCGGTTCCGCCGTATTTAAGTCCGAAGATCCCGCCGCTGAGGTTGCGCTGCTGCAGAAGCTGGGCAACGAGGCTGCACAGGAGGCATAAATCCTTATGACCGCAGGTCAAAACCGCATACCCGTGAATCTTGACTATGCCGCCTCGACGCCCATGCGCGCCGAGGCGCGCCTTGCGCAGCGCGAATACGACGACAGCGAGCTTGCCGGCGTCAACCCCAACTCGCTGCATTCGCTCGGCCGCAAGGCCGCTGCGCGCCTTGAAGTCGCGCGTCGCGAGATTGCCCGCAGCTTTGGCGAGCGCGTCCGTCCGTCCGAGATCATCTTGACCAACGGCGGAACCGAGGCAAACCAGCTGGCGCTCCTCGGACTTGCCGAGGGCGCCCGTCAGCGCGATCGCAAGCGCGACCGCGTGATCGTGTCGGCGATCGAGCACGATTCGATTCTGGACAACCTGCCGCTGCTGCGTGCCGCTGGCTTTACCGTCGACCTGGTGCAGCCCTGCCGCGCGGGCTACATTGAGCCCGCCGCGCTTGTCGAGCTGTTAGGCGACGACGTGGCACTCGTGAGCATCATGGTTGCCAACAACGAGACCGGCGTGGTGCAGCCCATCCGCGAGCTTGCCGCGGCCGCGCATACCGTGGGTGCCCTGTTCCACACCGATGCCATCCAGGGGTATCTGCATATTCCGCTCGATGTCACCGAGCTGGGCGTCGATGCTATGTCCGTCGCCGCCCATAAAATTGGCGGTCCTGTGGCATCCGGCGCGCTCTACCTTAAGAACCGCACGCCGCTGCGCCCGCGCATCTTTGGCGGCGGACAGGAGGCCGGTCGTCGTGCCGGCACGCAGGACCTGCGCACGCAGCTTGCCTTTGCCGCTGCCGCCCGTACGCTGGCGCCCTATGTGGCCCAGGAGCGCGAGAAGCTGCAAGCCCTTTCCGACAAGCTCTATGCCACGCTTACGGCCCATCCGCGCATTCACGCCACCATGGGCGACTACACGCAGGCCGACCGTCTGCCCGGCATGGTATCGATCTACATTGACGGCATGGACTCCGAGGAGCTCATCATCAAGCTCGACGCTGCCGGCTTTGAGGTATCGGCAGGCTCGGCGTGCTCGAGCGGCAGTATGGACCCCAGCCACGTTTTGAGCGCGATGGGCATCGGTCGCGAGCAAGCTCTCGGCGCTCTTCGCATCTCGTTCGATGACCGCGTGAATCCGGACGATCTGGACGAGTTTGCCCAGACGCTGCTCTCGATCGTAGGCGCTGCATGATCGTCGTCGAGCTTGAGCGCGCGCTGCTGGCACGCTATCCCAAGACTGATGCCGAGAGTTGGGACCATGTTGGGCTATCTGTGGGAGATCCGGCCGCGGAGATTACCGGCGTTGTCTGCGCGCTCGATGCGACCGAAGCCAATGTGCACCGCGCCCAGGAGGCCGGCGCCAACGTGCTGCTGACGCATCATCCCATCTATATCAAGGCGCCCGAGGCGTTTTGTCCGGCGGATGCCGCACGCCCCCAATGCAGCGCGGCGCTCTACGAGGCAGCGCGTTGCGGCGTGAGCATCATATCGCTCCACACCAACCTGGACCGCTCGCACGAAGCCCGTGTCTGCCTGAGCAAGCTGCTGGGTGCCGCACCCGTGAGCTCACTGGAGCACGTGGACGACCCCGAGGCCACCGGCCTGGGCGCGCTTGCAACGCTCAACGACCCGTGCACACTGCGCGATCTTGCTACCCGTGCTGCCACGGCCTTCGGCAGCGACCCGCGTGTGTGGGGCGAAGCCGAGCACGCATGCCGTACCGTCGCTATTTTGGGCGGCTCCGTGGGCGACTTTGGAGAGCTCGCCATCGACGCGGGCGCAGATGTCATCGTAACCGGCGAGGCGGGCTACCACGTGGCGCAAGACCTTGCCTTGCGCGGGCTGCCGGTGATTTTGCTCGGCCACGACCGCTCCGAAGAGCCATTCGTTGATATATTGATGAACTCTGCAGTTGACGCCGGGGTCGACCCCCGTCATGCGATTAAAATACTGAACCCTTGCCAATGGTGGACTGTGACAAAAGGAGAGAACTTATGAGCGCCGGCGCTACGCTACTCAAGCTGCAACAGATCGATTTGGAGCTCGCCCGCAACAAGAGCGAACTTGCCAATATGCCGGAGCTCAAGGAGCTCGCTTCCAAGCGCAAGACCTACGTTAAGCTCAAGTCCGAGATGACCAAGCTCTACGCCCAGCGCAAGGATCTGGACATTGAGCTCGACGATCTCAACATCACCGAGATTCAGACCAACAACGCCATCGAGGCTGCCAAGAAGCGCCATGTCGACGGCTCCGACTACCGCGAGGTTCAAGACCTAGAGAACGAGCTCGCCACCCTGGCCAAGCGTCTGGACAAGATCGAGCACACCCGCAAGGACGTCGTCGTCGCCCACAAGGAGGCGCTCGACCGCGAGGCTCGCGCGCAGGCCATCATCGCCAAGTTCGAGGAGGGCGTGAAGGCCGATACCAAGGCCGCCCGCGCCAAGGCCGCCGACCTGCAGGCCCAGATTGATGCCGCCACCAAGGAGCGCACCGCGCTTGCCGCCACGCTGCCGACCGACGTGCTCACCGACTACGAGCGTCTGCTCAAGCAGTTCCGCGGCCTGGCCGTCGAGACCATCCAGGGCAACATTCCCACGGTCTGCCACACCGCGCTGCAGGCATCGTCCATGAGCGACCTCAACCACGACGGCAGCGAGATTACGCACTGCCCGTACTGCCACCGCCTCCTGGTACTCCGGAGCAAGGAAGCCTAGCGATGACAGCGGCATCCAACAATTCAATGCAACTTGAGGGAAAAACGATCCTGCTGGGCATTACCGGCGGGATCGCCGCCTATAAGTCGTGCAATATCGTGCGCCTGCTGCAAAAGCGTGGCGCGCGCGTCAAGGTCGTTATGAGCGAGCATGCCACCGAGTTTGTCGGCCCGCTCACCTTCCGTGCGCTCACCAACGAGCCCGTCGCCGTAGGCCTGTTCGACGACCCCTCCGACCCCATCCACCACATCTCGCTGGCGCAAGAGCCCGATCTGGTGGTCGTGGCGCCCGCGACGGCCAATATCATCGCCAAGATGGCCAACGGCATCGCCGACGACCTCATCTCCACCACGCTACTTGCGACGCCGCGACCCATCGTGATCGCACCCGCTATGAACAACGGCATGTGGAAGGCGCCGGCGACACAGGCCAACATGTCCACGCTGCGCGAGCGCGGTGTCCATGTGGTGGGACCCGGCAGCGGCTACCTTGCCTGCGGCGACGTGGACACGGGACGCATGAGCGAGCCCGAGGACATCGTCGAGGCTGTCTGCGAGGTGCTCAACCCCGCGCCTCAGGACCTGGCAGGTAAGCGCATCGTGATTACCGCCGGCCCCACGCACGAGCCGATCGACCCGGTGCGCTTCATTGGCAACCGCTCTTCGGGCAAGATGGGCATCGCCCTATCGGGGGAGGCTGCTCGCCGCGGTGCTGCGGTCACGCTCGTGCTGGGACCGACATCGCTCGATGCTCCCCGCGGCGTGGCGTGCGTACGCGTGCAGACCGCCGCAGAGATGCTCCAGGCGGCACTGAGCGCCTTCCAGACGGCCGATGCAGCCATTTGCGCGGCCGCCGTCGCCGACTACACTCCAGCGGCCCCAGCGGACCATAAGCTCAAAAAGTCCAACGAACGCTTGGATCGCATCGAGCTTATCGAAACGGTCGATATTTTGGCCGAGCTTTCGCGCAAGAAGGGCGAGCGATGCGTGATCGGCTTTGCGGCCGAGACCGATAACGTCGTGGAGTACGCGCAGCGCAAGCTCGTCCTCAAGGGTTGCGATGCCATTATCGCCAACGATGTCTCGCGTGCCGATTCGGGTTTTGGAACCGATACCAACAAGGCCTGGATCGTGAGCACAGCGGGTACGCAAGAACTTCCCGTACTAACAAAACCCCAGCTCGCAGATACAATTTTGGACTTGCTTCAAAATTTGTAAAAAAGTTCTTGCGCAAGGACAAAGTTTCGGGTTAATATACTCCCTGTTGCGAGCGAGAGCAGAGCAACAAACAAAAGCTTCGGGACGTGGCGCAGCTTGGTAGCGCACTTGACTGGGGGTCAAGGGGTCGCTGGTTCGAATCCAGTCGTCCCGACCAGAAGTTTGCAGGTCAGGCACCTAGTGCCTGACCTTTTTTGTTTTAAGCAATTGCTTAATTTTGATTAAGCAACAGGACGCCAAAATCTAGCTGCGCGATATTCGCTTTTTGCGGTTACTTGCGTGTTTTGCACACGCTTGAGCCGATTTATTAACGCGATGTGAATCTACATACGCGTAGCTGGTATACAGCCGAGTACAGGCTGTATTTATCGCGGCGATTTACATAGGTATAGTGACTGTAACGAACAAGCGTGTCGCTGTATTTATTCCAGTAGTTCACTTGATCGGTGGACAAGTGGGCTGTTGCAACGAAACGCCAAGCAGGATGGGCTCTATACGAGGACGCCGCAGAGGTAATGGCGGGGGAGTGCGGCAGGCGCTCTGAGAGCCGCTGTATGACCCCATTTCTCCTCAACTCGATAACCTGTGCTATGAACCTCAAACCCCTTCGTTCTGCTGCTAAAAGAAAGGCCCGCGCAGGATAGCGCGGGCCTTTATCCATATGTCAGCTTATAGGACAAACTGTCTAGAAACACCAAGCGGGAAACACGAAGTCGGTTGCCGTGTAGCCGTGGTTGCTCCAGTCACCGTTGCTATGGACATAGCGGAAGTACTGGGAGCCATCCAGACATACGGAGCGAGTCCAGTGGCTAGAGCCGGACGAAGCCCCGGAAAATTTTTCCTGCGTCACGCCCTTGAAGGCGTAATACTCGTACTGGGAGCCGTCGGACTGGAGGTGCCCATTGGCCTGGAGGTTTCCGTAGACCTCGGTCGTCGAGAGCAGGAAGACCTTGTCGGTCGTGGCCGTCACGGTGCCGGGGTATGTGTCCAACTTGTTGTCGGTCATTTTCGTGACGGCTTTCGCCCTAGATTGGATCTCAGCCGGCAGGAGCGCCCAGAGGTCGCCGGAGTTGAGGCGGCCGCGCAGCTCGGACTGCTCCCATCCGCCGAAATTGTAATATGAGTCACTCATGCGCTGCTTGCCCATTGCGCCGTTGGTCGCCTCAAATGTGAGTCCCGCCTTGCCGGTGCCGTCCGCGAGGTCGTCGTGGTTGATGCCGACGATGCGGTACTCGGGCGTCTCGCCATTGGTCAACTTGACGGAGAATTTCGTCCCCGCATCCATCGCCGCCTTCGCCTTGGCGTATGCGGGAGAAGCCGTGCCATCCTTGGCGATGTCCTCGGCCACGGCCTTCTGCTCCTCGAGCGTCCAGTCCTTCGCGTCCTTGGCGATAGCCGCCTGGACGGTCGCGGAACCGGCCCCGGCGGAGCCTCCACCGGACGCGCCGCCGCCCTCTACGCCGCCGGCCGTCCCGCTGTTCACCGTGTTGCCGACCAGGTTGAACTGGTTACGGATGGCCCCGGCCACGCCGGGTCCCGCGAACACGATCACCAGGCCGATAATCGCGATGATCAGGACGTACTCGATGATTGACTGTCCTCGGAGGCGGGTACTCCTAGGAGATACCCCCCCCCGAAGGTTAACTGCCGCTGCATGCATTTGCGACACTCCCTTCGCTCAGGGTTTGTAGATACATTGCCGAGCGTAGGGCTATTCCATAATTCTGCTCCGGTCTTGCCGCAGCGGCAACCGCACCGATGGTCAACAATCGTGATTACGCTATTATAGAACACGCGTTCGTTATTGATTCGAGAGGGGTGCCGTCGTGGGGGAGAGCGATAAGTCGATACGTTTGGTCACGGCCCTCGTCGAGTGCCGCCCCGACGGCGAGTACGCCCCGTGGGGCATCAAATGGTACGACGGCACCGTCTACCCGTTCGACCGCATCGAGTCCTACAGCTCCCGTTCGTGGGCGCTCGGCAGGAACAAGCGGTCCGAGTCCTGGCGCGTGATCGTCGGGGACGGTACGTGCCGCGACATCTGCCATTACCAAAACAGCTGGTATGTCGTTCACGACCCAGACGATGACACCCCAGCGGCAAGCGCACCGCAAAAATAGCCAAAACGCCCATTCGAAACCAAACGCCCAGGTAAACGGCTTAACACAATCGCGAATACGACCCCAAAAAGACCTACTTGGATACCCGCTAGGGGTACCTGTTTTCAGGCACCTTAAATCGCCTCTCGTTGCCTCGTTTTTTCGGCTACTCAGTAAAAAATAGGGGAGTACGCCAGTACTCCCCCTAAATCGTTTATATCCCGGTTGCTGCCTGCCAGTCTGCCCTCTCAAGCCTAGGCTTGAGCGCGGGGGGGCTTAGGCCCCTAGTCTTGAACGTACTTGAGGTCAAGCTCTCCAGGCGCGTCCACGTACACCGCGCCGAACGTCAGGTTTACCAGCCGGGGCTGAGCTCCATAAGCGCAAAATCATTCTAGCGCTTACTATCAAGGATATCCGTCGTAGTGGCGGCTATCCGGCAAACGATCGTACTCTCGTGGTCCCGTTTCGAGTAATTCTTTGGCACGGTCAGGAGCATAGCGAACGGTTTCCGCTGTTCCGCTCATGTACATGGACGATGAATGAACTTCGATAGCAAAGGTTGATTTCCGATCTCAGCCGAACACA
>CABUTN010000035.1 GCA_902494565.1 uncultured Collinsella sp.
AACGGCGAGGCCCGCAAGGTCGTCGTGTGCCATATCGGCTCCGGCGCTTCCCTGTGCGCTATCGAGGACGGCAAGTGCATGGACACCACCATGGGCCTCACCCCGCTCGATGGCGTCATGATGGGCACCCGCTGCGGCTCCATCGACCCGGCTACCGTGTGCTACCTGCAGCGCGAGGGTGGCTACACCTTCGACGAGGTCGACGAGATGATGAACAAGAAGTCCGGCCTTTTGGCTGTGACCGGCGGCAAGACCAACGACTGCCGCAACGTCGAGGAGCTCGCCGCCGCTGGTGACCCCGATGCTCAGCTCGCCTTCGACATGTTTGTCTACAAGATTGCCGCCAAGGCTGCCGAGATGGCTACTTCCATGTGCGGCATGGACACCCTGGTCTTTACCGCCGGCATCGGCGAGCACGCTCCGGCTGTCCGCGCTGGCGTGGCCGACCGTCTGGCCTTTATGGGCGTCAAGATGGACCATGCCCGCAACGCCCTGCGCGGCGACGGCGCTTGGTGCCTGTCCGCCAAGGATTCCAAGGTCAAGATTTTCGTCATCCCCACGGACGAGGAGTTCATGATCGCTTCCGACGTCGAGCGCATCGTCAACGGCAAGTAATTGCAAGAGGGGAGGGGCTGGACGACCGAGCGCCGTTCGGCCCCTCTTTTGTGCTCGTTGGGCGATATGCTTGATAGCTATTTATCAAGTTGTGATAACTTCTTATTAAAATGCGGCCGCCTTAAGGGGTCTGCGTCGACCGTATTGCACTGCAAAGGAGTCTCATGAACGTACTTGTTGTCAACGCCGGCAGCTCAAGCCTTAAATATCAGCTTTTGGATACCGATACCCGCGAGGTTTTCGCCAAGGGCAACTGCGAACGTATCGGTTCGGACATGGGCATCTTTGGCCACTCCGAGAACGGTGGCGCCAAGCAGACCGAGGAGGTCCCTTTCCCCGATCATCGCTCTGCTATCGCTCGTGTGCTCGAGGAGCTCGAGAAGACCGACTTTACGATTGATGGCATTGGTCATCGTATCGTTCAGGGCGGCTGGCACTTCGATGATTCCGCAGTTGTCGACGACGAGGTTATGGCCAAGATTCTCGAGGTGGCCCCGCTCGCCCCGCTGCACAACTACGGCGAGGCCGCGGCGATTGAGTATTGCCGTGAGAAGTATCCGAAGCTGCCCAACGTGGCGGTCTTCGATACCTCGTTCCATATGACCATGCCCGAGGTCGCCTATACCTACGCGCTGCCCAAGGACGTGTGCGACAAGTACCACGTGCGCAAGTACGGCGCCCACGGCACGAGCCACCGCTATGAGTGGATGATGGCCAAGGAGATCCTGGGTTCGCGCTGCCACCGTCTGCTTTCGTGCCACTTGGGTAACGGTGCTTCGCTCGCTGCTATCGAGGACGGCGTGTGCCGCGACACCACGATGGGCCTCACGCCGCTCGACGGCCTGATGATGGGCACTCGCTGCGGTTCCATTGATCCGGCCACCGTGTGCTACCTCCAGCGCGAGGGCGGCTACAGCTATCAGGAAGTCGATGACATGATGAACAAGCAGTCTGGTCTGCTTGCCATCTCGGGCATCTCCAACGACGCCCGCGACATCCGTACACGCGCCTCCGAGGGCGACGAGCGCTGCCTGCTCGCCTTCGATATGTTCGCCTACAAGGCCATGCAGCAGGCTGGCTCCATGATCGCTTCCATGGCGGGCGTGGACACCATCACCTTTACCGCCGGCATCGGCGAGAACGACTGGTCGATCCGCAAGGCCTTCTGCGACTGCTTTGAGTGGCTGGGCGTACGCATCGACAACAATAAGAACCGCGAGGCCGTGGGCAACGGCCCGCAGGTCATCAGCGCCGCCGGTTCAGCCGTTACGGTCATGGTCATCCCCACCGACGAGGAATACATGATCGCCCACGACGTCGAGCGCCTGACCAAGAACAACTAACGCGCGCATTTGCAAGTAAACGAAAGGCCTCCAGAGCAACAGCTCCGGAGGCCTTTTTGCTAGCAGGCGGAAATACCAGTCCCAAAGTGACCATCGCCAGTAACGCCTGCACTCCCAGCAACGGCACCCGGCCATCCAGATCTTCAGCCTCAGCTCGTAGCCAAGCCGCCGTCCACTCCAGATACCCTGACTGCCACGTGACGGCAGGGACCCTACAGGGTAAAGCTCTGAAAATATTCCACAGGACGGAGGAAGCCCCCGCCGCACGTAGTACGCAGCGGGGGCTTCCGACATGTCCGAGGACGTTTTCAGAGCTTTACCCTGTAGGGTCCCGAGGGGATATGTTCGCTACTCAGCCATCTGAGCCTGGACGGCGGTGATGGCCACGACACCCACGATGTCGTCGGCAGAGCAGCCGCGCGACAGGTCGTTAACCGGCTTGGCGATGCCCTGCAGGATGGGGCCGTAGGCGTCAGCACCGGCGAAGCGCTGGACCAGCTTGTAGCCGATGTTGCCGGCCTCGAGGTCGGGGAACACGAGCACGTTGGCCTTACCGGCGACGGAGGAGCCGGGGGCCTTGAGCTGGGCGACGGTGGGGACGATGGCGGCGTCGAGCTGCAGGTCGCCGTCGATGGCGAGCTCGGGAGCCTTCTCCTTGCAGAACTTCACGGCCTCCTGGACCTTCTTTGCGACCTCGCCACCGGCGGAGCCCATGGTGGAGTAGGAGAGCATGGCCACGTGCGGCTCAACGTTGCCCATGAAGGTGGACCAGGAGTGGGCCGAGGCGATGGCGATCTCGGAGAGCTCGTCGGAGGACGGGTTGATGTTGAGGCCGCAGTCGGCGAAGATCAGCGTGCCGTCGGTACCGAACTGCGGGGTGTCGGTGCACATCACGAAGAAGGCCGAGACCAGCTTGGTGCCCGGGGCGGTCTTGAGGATCTGCAGCGCGGGGCGCAGGGTGTCGGCGGTGGAGTGGCAGGCACCGGAGACCAGGCCGTCGGCATCGCCCATCTTGACCATCATGGTGCCAAAGTAGGTGGCGTCCATCACCTGGGCGCGAGCCTGCTCGATGGTAACGCCCTTCTTGGCGCGGAGCTCGGCAAACTTCTGCGCGTACTCCTCGTGCTTCTCGGCATTGCGCGGGTCGATGACGGTAGCGCCGGGAACGTTGATCTCGTCGGGGTTGCCCAGGATGACGATCTTTGCCAGGCCCTCCTCGATGATTTTGGTGGCCGCGACGATAGTGCGCGGATCCTCGCCCTCGGGCAGGACGATCGTCTTAAGGTCGGCCTTGGCGGCAGACTTCATACGGTTTAGGAAATCGCTCATGTTACTCCTTACAAGCGTTTCGCTAAGCTCCAGGCGTCCGGCTGTTCACGAATAAACCCGCTGCTAGCGGGTTTACCTTTCAATTATGTTCGCCGCGGTGCTTGAGCTTTCCTTGTGTGGCAAGCTCATTATAGGACGCATTAGCGCTATAATCGCTCTGATAAATATGTCTCGAAGAATGTTCGAGAAAAGCCCAGCTAACGAGCCCGTGGCTTTTGACAAGGAGTATCGATGCAGATTACCTCAGGCCTGCCTGAAGGCTTTAACGCCGGCGCGTACGACATGATTGTCGTCGGCGCTGGATATGCCGGTGCCGTTTGTGCCCGCCGTCTTGCCGAGACCATCGGCTATCGTGTTGCCGTTTTGGAGCGCCGTAGCCACATTGCGGGCAATGCCTATGACTGCACTGACGAGGCCGGAATCCTGATCCACGAGTACGGTCCGCATATCTATCACACTTTTAACGAGCGCGTGCACAATTTCCTGTCGCGCTTTACCAAGTGGACGGATTATCAGCACAAGGTGCTCGCCAACATCAACGGTACCCTTATGCCCGTGCCCTTCAACCATGCGAGTCTCAAGCTCGCCTTTGGTGACGAGCGCGGCGAGGAGCTGTATCAGAAGCTCGTGGAGACCTTTGGCAAGGATGTCAAGGTGCCCATTATGGAGCTTCGTAAGAAGAACGACCCCGACTTGGCCGAGGTCGCCGATTACGTCTACGAGAACGTCTTTTTGCATTACACCATGAAGCAGTGGGGCCAGACGCCCGATCAGATCGACCCCTCGATCACCGGCCGCGTTCCCGTCTTTGTGGGTGATGATGACCGCTACTTCCCGCAAGCTCCCTTCCAGGGCATGCCGCAGGAGGGCTACACGGCGCTCTTTGAGCACATGCTCGACCACGACCTGATCGACGTGTTCTGCGACGTGGACGCCCGCGATCTCTTTGAGATCGACGAGACCACCGTCAAGATCGACGGCAAGGTCTATGGTGGCGAGATCGTCTACACCGGTCCTCTCGATGAGCTGTTCAACCTCGACTTGGGTGCGTTGCCGTACCGCACGCTCGATATGAAGTTCGAGACACTCGATATGGACCAGTTCCAGCCTGTGGGCACCGTCAACTACACCACGAGCGAGGACTACACGCGTATCACCGAGTTCAAGAACATGACCGGTCAGGTCCTGCCCGGCAAGACCACCATCATGAAGGAGTACTCCAAGGCCTATACGCCCGGCTCGGGCGAGACGCCGTACTACGCCATTCTTGAGCCCGAGAACCGTGAGCTCTATGAGCGCTATCTTGAGCGCGTCCAGAACCTGACGAACTTCCACCCGGCGGGTCGTCTGGCCGAGTATCGTTACTACGATATGGACGCTGTGACCAATTCCGCCCTCGATCTTTCGGATGAGATTATCGCCTGCCATGCATAAAGTCATAACATTCGGTATTCCCTCGTATAACGCCGCCAAGGACATGGACCATTGCATCACCTCCATCTTAGAGGGGAGCAATTACGCCACCGATATTGAGATTATCGTGGTGGACGACGGCTCCAAGGACGAGACGGCCGCCAAGGCCGACGAGTGGGAGGCCCGTTATCCTGGAATCATCCGCGCGGTGCACCAGGAGAACGGCGGTCACGGTATTGCCGTCCTTTCGGGTCTGCGCGAGGCGCAGGGCACCTACTACAAGGTTGTTGATTCGGACGACTGGCTTGACGGCGCTGCCCTTTCGACCATGCTGTCGATTCTGCGTGGCTTTGAAGAGCGCGACCAGCGCGTTGACCTGTTTATCTCGAACTACGTGTACGAGAAGGTTTACGAGGGCACGCATACCGCTATTGGTTACAAATTTGCCCTGCCGCGCAAAAAGATCTTTTCTTGGGATCAGATCGGTCATTTCCGCCTCGACCAGAACCTACTTATGCACAGCCTGTGCTATCGCACGGATGTGCTGCGCGAGTCCAACCTTCCCATGCCGCCGCACACGTTCTATGTGGACAACATCTACGCCTACGTGCCGCTGCCGCGTTGCAAGACCATGTACTACGCCGACATCGACCTCTATCGCTACTTTATCGGTCGCGAGGGCCAGAGTGTCAACGAGGCCACGATGGTTAAGCGTCTGGACCAGCAGTTCCGTGTGACGCGCATCATGATGGAGTCGTACCACCTGTACAGCGATGTTGAGTCGTCGCGTCTGCGCTCGTACATGATGGGCTATTTCACCATGATGATGGCGATCTGCTCGGTGCTCACCAAGCTTTCCGAGGAAGATTGCGCCGACGAGCGCCTAAAGACGCTGTGGAATGATTTGAAGGCCTACGACGAGCGCATGTATCGTCGTGCCCGCTACGGCGTGGTCGGGTTCTTCACCAATCTGCGCGGACGGGCCGGAGACAAAACCACACTCGGCCTATACCGTCTTGCCTCAAAGATCTTCAAATTCAACTAGCTGCCGAGTAATCGCTGCTGATAGGTTGACTGGGCCCCTTGGCCTTTAGTTTGCTACTGCGAACAGTCCTGCTCGCACGGAAAGCACATTAAGTGCTTTCCGGCTCGTGCGGAACTTGTATCAAACTAAAGGCCAAGGGGCCTCTGCTATAAGAATCGATTGTCAGGTTATTTGAATTTGAAGATCTTCGACGCGCGGTACACAGGGGCCTGGGCTGAAAAAATATTAGTTGGTAGTCGGTCGGAGGCGGGCGGGCATTACGTTTGTCGCGAGTTCCGCATGCAAAGAAGGCCACTTAATGTGGCCTTCGTCTTGCATAGGACTGTAGAGCAGCAAACGTAATGCCCGCCCGCCTCCGACCGACGGTCGAGTGAGATTACTTCGCAGCACCTGGGATTCCGTGGGAGGTTTTGGCGGTTTTGGCTCCGTTTACGATGGCGGTTTCCAGGGCCCTTACGGCGAGCATGCCCAGCAGGTCTAGGGGAACGGCGGCGCTTGCCTGGGCGCCCAGTTTGCCGCTGGCGAGGGTGTAGATGGTGTCGCCGTCGTTGGTGGTGTGTGTGGGGCGGATGGCGTGTGCGTAGGCGTCTGCGGCCATCTGGGAGACCTTGGTGGCTTGTGCCTTAGTGAGTTCCACGTTGGTGACGATGCAGCTGATGGTGGTGTTGGTGCGGTCGAGCGGCATCTGCATGGATCCGGCGGCGGCAAAGGCTGCGAGTTCCATGTCGACGATCTGGTCGCTATCGGCTGCGGCGCGCATGCCGGCGACCCACTCGCCGGTGAAGGGGTCGACAACGTTGCCGCAGGCGTTGACCGAGACCACGGCGCCCACCTTGATGGGGCCGAGCGCCACGGCGGCAGCGCCAAGGCCGGCCTTCATGCAGGTAGCGGGGCCCATGAGCTTACCCACGGTAGCGCCCGTGCCGGCGCCTACGTTGCCCTGTTCGAGCTTGGTGGGGGTGTTGTCGAGTGCTTCGCGCACGGCGGCGATGCCGGCCTCAATGTCGGGGCGAACGGTGGGGTTACCAAAGGCGAGGTCGAAGATACAGCTGGAGCACACGATAGGCACCTGCGTGGGGCCGACGGGAAGGCCGATGCCGCGGCTCTCAAGCTCGCGAGCGACGCCGCTTGCAGCCTCGAGGCCAAAGGCCGATCCACCCGAAAGGCAGACGGCGTGGACCTTGTCGACGGTGTTCTCGGGTCGCAGCAGGTCGGTTTCGCGCGATGCTGGAGCACCGCCGCGAACGTCAACGCCGCCGGTGGCGCCCTCGGGTGCCACGATTACGGTGCAACCGGTGCCGGCCTCCTCGTCCGTATAGTTGCCATAGCAAAAGCCATCGACATCGCAGACGTCAATGGCCTCGAGCAGTGTATCCATGTTTAACTCCTATCGGTTTTCCGCCGCGCCTTGTGCCCGGTCGGGATCCGTACGGTACGCCAAAATTGTAGGCGCTGGGGAATACCCAGCGCCAGATGCAATTACGAGAGTTTTTGAATCGCGCGCGCGACGCGGGCGATGGGTAGGCCCACCACGTTATAGAAGTCGCCCGAAATATCGTGCACGAGCATGCGTCCGCCTGTGCCCTGAATGCCGTAGGCGCCGGCCTTGTCCATGGGCTCACCCGAGGCGACGTAGCGCTCGATCTGCTCGTCGGTGAGCTCGTAGAACGTCACGTCGGTCACATCGACAAAGGACAGGCTCTCGGCGGCATGCGGGGCTGTAGCGTCGCCGGCTTTAACGATGCAGACGCCGGTTGCGACCTGGTGCGTGCGGCCCGAAAGCTCACGGAGCATGGTGTGCGCCTCGTCCTCGGTTGCCGGCTTGCCCAGAATCTTGCCGTCAAAGGTGACGATGGTGTCGGCCGCGACCGTCAGCTCATTGGGCTCGGCATACTCGGCAGCAACGGCGGCGGCTTTTGCGCGTGCTAAACGTTCAACGAGCGTAAGCGGGGCCTCGCCATCAAACGGCGTTTCGTCGATATCGGCAGGAATCACGCGAATGTCATACCCTGCCTCGCGCATCAACTCGATGCGGCGCGGTGATTGCGAAGCCAAAATCATAGTTGGATGCCCTCGGCGACCTTCTCGACAGCCTTGTCGCCGGCGATCGTGCGCAGCAGCTCAAGCGCAAAGGGGAGCGACTGGGCCATGCCGCTGGCAGTGATGATGTTGCCGTCTTGCGTGACCTTCTCGCCGGTATAGGCGCCTTCGGGGAAGCTTTTCTCAAAGCCAGGGAAGCACGTGGCGTGGCGCCCCTCGAGCAGGTCGAGCTCGCCCAGGATAAACGGGGCGGCGCAGATGGCGGCGACGTGCTTGGTCGCGGCGAACTCGCAGACCACGTCGCAGACACGCTGATCGGCGAGCAGGTTGGTGGCACCGGGCAGGCCGCCGGGCAGCACGACGCAGTCGTACTCGTCAAAGTTGATCTCATCAAAGAGCGCATCGCAGGTCACGGGGATCTGCAGCGAGCTTACGACCTCACGCGTGGGCATAATCGAGACGAGCGTGGCACGCACGCCGCCGCGACGCATGACATCGACCATGGTTAAGCATTCAATAGTTTCAAAGCCATCGGCGGCGAGAACGGCAACGCTGGGCATGAGGGTTCCTTTCATAGGCGGCATACAATTAGCCGTCTTATACCCCGAAGACCTCCGCTTGCCACGCTCGATTTCCCAATGTTTAAAATAGCCCCGTCCGAATTAGCTATCCTCACCCATCCTCAACAATCTCAATCTGTAACATCCATCGACCAAAACTAGCCGCAACTGTTACAGATCGAGACAGTCCCCAACAGCACCGCCCCGTTCGGGGAACGACCGCCACAGGTGCGGCGGGCAGAGGCTCACTTTTTTCCTCGGTTTTTTCTTGACGGAATCTCACCTGTTGTAGTACTTTGTCCCAGTCTAAAAACGCGTGGACTTTTCTGGGCGCTAGCCACCTTTTTGCCACGCAACCGAGCAGTCGGTTGCGTGGCTTTTTTCGTCTTGGCAGCAGGTACCACATGCACCGCCAGAAGACCGCACGAGCCCACCTTCCGACTGCAGGGAACAGACGCACGAGACGTGCATCTGCAAGACAGCAGACGGAAGGGAGCCTAATGGCAGGAACAAACACAATCAAGCAACAGGCCGCCGGGGCAGGAGCCACGGGCGCGGGACAGGCCAAGGCGGCGCTCCAGGTCTTTGCGGGCGGCGCCTGCTACGGCGCGATGGCCACGACCTACAAGCTCGCCTACGCCCCGGGCTTCACCTCGGCGCAGGTGGTGGCGAGCCAGGCGTGGTTCGGCTGCCTCTTCTTCGCCCTCGCCACGCTCGCAGGGCACGCACTCGGGCACCGCTGGCAGCGCGTGGGCTGGAAGCTCGCCCTCAAGCTCATGGGCCTGGGAGCCCTCACCTGCCTCACCTCAATCCTCTACTGCTACGCCATGAGCGTGCTGCCCGCCCCGGTGGCGCTCACGCTCCTCTTCCAGTTCACGTGGCTGGGGCTCGTGTGGCAGACCGTCATGACGCGCCGGCCGCCGAGGCTCCTCCAAGTGGCCTCCGCCCTGGTCATCGTCTTCGGAACGGTGTTCGCCAGCGGCGTCTACGAGACCGGCATCACCGGGTACGACCCCGTGGCCCTGCTCTGCGCGCTGGGGGCGGCCGTGTCCTGCTCCCTCTTTGTCACCCTCTCCGGCAAGGTCGAGGCCCCGTGCTCGTCCGAGCAGCGTGGCGTCATCGTGTGCGCGGGCTCCGTGGTCATGTCGCTCACGGTATGCCCGGACTACGTCGTCTCGGGCGTCCTCGCCCAGGGCATCCTGCCCTTTGCCGTCATCGCCGGCTTCTTTGGCATGCTTTGCCCGGTCCTGCTCTTCGGCATGGGCTCTCCGCACCTGCCCGCAGGCCTCTCCACTGTCATGGCCGCCGCGGAACTCCCCGCCGGCCTGCTCATCGCCATGATCGTCCTCGGCGAGCCGCTCGGCGTCGTCGAGTGGCTGGGCGTCGCCATCATCCTCGCCGGCGTGTGCCTGGCACAGGTTCCCTCCCTGGTCGGAGGCCGGGAGGCACGTCGCGCCGCCGCAGGACAAGCCGTCAGTTAGTCACCCCTTCACAGGCGGCCCGCGCGCATTAGGGAAAGGGCCACGGGCTCGGCGCGCGAGGCCGCAAGGACGTTATAAAGCGTCCCCCGCAGAGATGGGGGCGCCAGAGAGAAGGAGGCACCATGCCATTTCCAAAAGGGTTCCTTTGGGGAGGAGCTACCGCCGCCAACCAATGCGAGGGAGGTTATGACGAGGGCGGCCGCGGCCTTGCCAACGTCGACGTCATCCCACACGGGCCGGAGCGCAACGACGTAAGCCGCGGCCTGAGGCGCATGCTCGACTTTGAGCCCGGGTACTACTACCCGGCCCAGACGGGCATCGACTTCTACCACCACTACCGCGAGGACATAGCCCTCTTCGCGGAGATGGGCTTTAAGGTCTTTCGCCTCTCCATCGCCTGGAGCCGCATCTTCCCCAATGGCGACGAGGAGGAGCCCAACGAGGCCGGGCTCGCCTTCTACGAGGACGTGTTCCGCTGCTGCCGCGAGCACGGGATCGAGCCCCTCGTGACCATCACGCACTTCGACTGCCCCATCCACCTCGTCAAGAAGTACGGCGCCTGGCGAAACCGCACCCTCATCGAGCTCTACAAGCGGCTCGTGACGGTGCTCTTCAACCGCTACCGCGGCCTCGTGCGCTGGTGGATCACGTTCAACGAGATGAACATGATCTTGCACCGTCCCTTCATGGGTGCCGGCATCGTCCTCGAGCCCGGGGAGAATGCCCGCGAGGCCGAGTACCGCGCCGCGCACAACGAGCTCGTGGCGAGCGCCTGGGCCACCAAGATCGCCCACGAAGTCGACCCGGAGAACAAGGTAGGCTGCATGCTCGCCGCGGGAAGCTACTACCCCTACTCCTGTCGTCCCGAGGACGTCCGCGCAGCGCAGGTCAAGAACCAGGAGGACCTCTTCTTCGTGGACGTGCAGGCACGCGGGCACTACCCCGGCTACGCGCTCAAGATGCTCGAGCGCGAGGGCATCGACGTGGGCATGACCGCCGAGGACGAGCGCATCCTTGCGGAGAACACCGTCGACTTCATCTCGTTTAGCTACTACTCTTCGCGCTGCACCGCGGGCGACCCCGATTCCGTGGGCGGCGTCGCCGAGGGCAACGCCTTCGCCGGCGTGGAGAACCCCTACGTGCGCACGAGCGACTGGGGCTGGGTCATCGACCCACTGGGGTTCCGCATCACGATCAACGACCTCTGGGACCGCTACCAGAAGCCGCTCTTTGTGGTGGAAAACGGCCTCGGCGCCTATGACGAGGTGCTTCCCGACGGCACGATCGAGGACGACTACCGCATCGCCTACCTGCGCGAGCACATCGAGGCCATGCGCGACGCCATCGAGCAGGACGGCGTCGAGATGCTCGGCTACACCACCTGGGGGCCGATCGATCTCGTGAGCGCGGGCTCCGGCGAGATGGAGAAGCGCTACGGCTTCATCTACGTGGACCGCGACAACCTGGGCAACGGCACGCTCGAGCGCAGGCGCAAGAAGAGCTTCTACTGGTACCAACAGGCCATCGCCACCAACGGAGGCGACCTGGGCTAGCCGCCCGGGCAATATCGCTAAGGAGAAAATAATGGCTGAAAAATACGACGATCTGGCCAGATCCATACTCGAGAACGTAGGCGGCGCCGAGAACGTCGCCAGCGTCGCGCACTGCATCACGCGCGTGCGCTTCAAGCTCAAGGACGAGTCCCGCGCCAACACTGCCAAGATCGAGGCCCTCAAGGGCGTTATCCAGGTCATCCAGGCCAACGGCCAGTACCAGGTGGTCGTGGGTAACATCGTCGAGGACGTCTACGACGCGGTCCTGGAGGCCGGCAGCTTCTTGGGCGGCGCAAGCGCCGACGACGAGCCCCAGGGCGAGAAGACCGCGGCCTCCGTCATCATCGACCTCATCTCTGGCATCTTCCAGCCCATCCTGGGACCGCTTGCCGCCGCAGGCATCATGAAGGGACTGCTTGCCCTCATCACCTACTTCGTCCCGGCCTTTGCAAACGACGGCCTCTACACGCTGCTCTACACCGTGGCTGACGGCTTCTTCTACTTCCTTCCCGTCGCCCTGGCGTTCAGTGCCGCGCGCAAGTTCCGCATGAACGAGTTCACTGGCGTTGCAATCGGCGTGGCGCTCCTCTACCCGACGATGGTCGCCCTGACCTCGGGCGAGGCGCTCGGCAGCATCGACCTCGGCGTGGCCGGCACGTTCTCGTGGTACGCCACCGCCCTCGGGGTCCCCATCATCATGCCCGTGTCCGGCTACGTGAGCTCGGTGATCCCCGTCCTTCTCATGGTGTGGTTCGGCTCTATCCTTGAGCGCTGGCTCAAGAGCTGGATGCCGACTGCGCTCAAGATGTTCCTCGTCCCGCTCGCCACGATGACGGTCTCCATCGTCTTGGGCTACCTTGTCATCGGCCCGGTGGCCACCCTCATCACCAACCTGCTGAGCGCGGCGTTCTCGTTCATCTTCCAGCTCCCCGTGGTTGGTTCCGTCCTGGGCAGCGCCCTGGTCGGCGGACTGTGGATGTGCCTCGTCATCTTTGGCTTCCACTGGAGCCTCATCCCCATCTCCATCATGAACCTGAACACCCTCGGCCACGACAGCGTGCTCGCCGCCACCATCGGCCACGGGTTCGCGCTCGGAGCGGTCATCTTTGCCATGTACCTCAGAAACAAGGACGAGCGCTTCCGCGGCATCGCCCTTCCCGCGATGATCTCCGCCTTCTTCTTCGGCGTCACCGAGCCTGGCATCTACGGCATCGCCCTGCCCAACAAGCGCGCGTTCGTCGTGGCATGCCTGAGCTCCGCCGTGGGCGGCGCCATCGTGGGAATGACGGGCGCCCTCATGTACATCTCGGGCGGCCTCGGCGTCTTCAACCTGCTCAACTTCATCGACGGGACCCCTGGTGGCGCCGGGATCTCCCACATGATCTTCGCGATCATCGCCTCACTCGTCTCTGCCGTCCTGGCCTTTGTTATCGAGTTCATCACCTACCGACCCAACGACGACGAGGAAGGCGCCCGCTAGCTTACGCCCTTTTCGACCAGCTCTATGTAATTGAGGAGCAGTTGAGGTGGGTGAGGGCCGAGGGCGATCAAGGTGGCCGCCCTCGGCCCGGGACAACCTGCCAGAAGGCGTTTAGCTTTCTCGGGCGGCGCTGAAATGAACTGCGCCCCGATACTTGGACGGGGTCAATTAGCGGCCTATGCCGCACATGGGGACTGATTCCGGAACTCCTTCGGGGTCAGCTCCTTTTGCTTAACCCGCCTCCTCTTGTTCCAGTGAACGGTAAAGGCTTCGAGGTCCCGCTTGAACCCCTCGAAGCTCCGCCACGTCCGGTTCCTGTAGAATTCGTCCTTCAGGCGCCCGGGCAGCAGCTCCGTCGCATGAGCTTGCTCTCGCACGCCGCCGGCCCCGGCCGGGTCCGGGCACCCTTCGGCCTCCCGCCGGCCTTCGGCGCGCCCGTACCCCCTGTCGCAAAGCTCTGCTGCAAGAGTCCTCAGCGTGGCGTCGTGCCTGACTCTCCCGTCCATAAAGAAGCCCCCATTTTTAATGTTCAAGAAATGAGGGGGCGGTTCAATTTCGGGACGGGGATTAAATAATCATTCGGTGCAAATTGATTATTTAATCCCCGTCCCAGAAAAATCATCGGGCGTGGCCTTGGGCAAACAGTCTAGTTGCGCTTGAGGTGGACGACGGTTTCGCAGTGGAAGGTTTGCGGGAACAGATCGACCGGTGTGATCTTGACGGGGGAGAAGGTGCCTTCCTCGACAAAGCGCTTGAGATCGCGCGCCAGGGTGGCAGGGTCGCAGCTCACATAGGCGACATCGCGCGCACTCGCGCTGGCGATGAGGTCGATGGCCTCGGGCGCCAAGCCCGCGCGTGGCGGGTCGACCACCAGGACATCGGCGTCCTGGTCGGGGAACTCGCGCACGGCATCGCCGCCGATGACGTCGACGTTATCGAGCTTGTTGATCTCCAGGTTGCGACGCAGGTCGCGCACGGCCGGGCCGTAGGCCTCGACGGCGGCGACAAAGTCGCAGCGGCGGGCGAGCGGCAAGGTAAAGGTGCCGGCACCGCAGTACAGGTCCACGGCAAGCTCGTCTTCCTGCGGATCGAGCGCCTCCATAACGAGCTCGATCAAAATCTCGGCGCCCTTGGTGTTGACTTGGAAAAACGATGGGGCGGACAGGCGCATCTGGCCGTCAGCGATGTTCTCGGTCCACGAGCCCTCACCGGCGAGCATCTCCACCTTAGAGACACGGCGGGCCTTCTTTTCGCCCTTGCTCATCACGCGCACGATGCTCGTGGGATGAGCGGCGTCCGCCAGCACGCGGGAGACCTGCGAGCGCGGAAAAGAGCCTGTCGGCGTCCAGAGTGCGACCTCGAGTGCCTTGGTGCGGCGCGATGCGCGAATGCCCACGCGTTCGAGCCCCAAGTCATGGCTGCCGCTTAGATAGTTAAGTGCGCCGACGACCGATTTGAGTGCCTTCGGGAAGCGCTTATCGAACAGCGGACACATATCGACGGTCACGATTTTGCTGGGGTCGACACCGTGCATGCCAAGGCGCACGCGACCGTTGACGACGGTCGGTTCGAGCTCGATTTTATTGCGGTAGCCCCAGTCGTCCTTGGTGTGGCAGATGGGCTGTACCAACTCATCGACCTGCTCAGGAGCGAACTTGCCGATGCGCTCGAGCGTGGAGCGCAGGTTTTGCTCCTTGGCGGCGAGCTGTGCCGTGCGTGAGAGATTGCCCCACGAACAACCACCGCAGATGCCCACGAAGGGGCAGGGGGGCTGAATGCGATCGGGGCTCGGCTCCAGAATCTCGGTCGTGCGGGCGCGCATAAACGACTTGCCGTCCTGCACGACCTCGGCTTCGACGGTGTCGCCTGCCACGGCGCCCTGCACAAAGACGGCCTTGCCGTTGTCGGCATGTGCCAGACCGTCGGTGCCGTACGTCATCGATTCTATGGTGAGCTTCATATTCCTGCCTGCCATTCGCGGTTTTGTTCGCAACCATGGTAGCAGGGAAAAGCGCCCCGTATCTGGGGCATTCCTCAAATACGGGGCGCTTCTACAAACGACTATTTCGTCTTGCCGGTAATGAGCGTCTTAAGACCCAGGCCGATCAGGCCCAGGCCCATGCGCACGCGACCGGGGCGATGGCGCTCGATGGCCTTGGTCTTGCCGGCGGGCTTATCGCGACGGGTGCTCGTCTCGGATACGGGCTTGGTGACCTGCGGCTCGGGCTGAGGTGCAGGTGCAGGCTCGGGCTCAATGACAGTCGCCTGGACCTTCTGAACCTCGGGTGTGGTCGGCTGCGGATCAGGAGCTGGGGCGGGCTTTGCCTCGGCGGCGGGCTCCGGAGTCGCGGTAGCGGGCTCGGGCGCTTTCTCCATGGCGGGCTCTGCGGCAGCCTCGGGCTCATTCACCGGGGGAGCGGCAACCGCTTCCGGTTTGGCGGCTGCCCCATGTTCAACCTCGTCCTGAATAGCTTCTTCGGCCACACGTTCCTTCTCCTGTGCGCGCTGCTGCGCGGCGGCCTCGGCGTTGCGATAGGCACGCTCCAGTAGAGCTTCCTGCGAGTTGAAGGGTTTCTCACCCTCTGCACGCTCTACGGGGACCCAGGTGCCGTCGCTCGTGAGGCTGCGGGCCTTCACGTTGTCGCGCAGCTGCATGCCCATGTACTCGTGTACTAGGGCGCGGCAGGTGGGGTCGAGCACGGGGAAGGCGATCTCCACGCGGTGCTCGGTGTTGCGCGTCATCATGTCGGCCGAGCTCAGATAGATCATGTCCGAGTCCACGCCAAAGGCGTAAACGCGCGCATGCTCCAAAAAGCGTCCGACGATAGAACGGACATGCACGTTCTCGGTCTTGCCCGGAACACCGGGCTTGAGGCACGAGATACCGCGGATGATCATGTCCACGCGGACTCCTGCGCACGATGCCTCGGCGATTTTGTCGATGACCTCGCGGTCGGTCAGCGAGTTGAGCTTAAAGAACACGCGGGCGGGCTCGCCGGCAAGGGCGCGCTGGATCTCGCGATCCAGGCCGCGCATGATGAGCGGTTTCAGTCCGACGGGCGCCACACCCAGGAAGCGGTAGTCGCCGCGCAGGTTGCCCAGCGACAGATTGCGGAAGAACAGGTTGGCGTCTTCACCGATGCCGGGATGGGCGGTCATGAGCATAAAGTCGCTGTAGAGTTTGGCCGTCTTCTCGTTAAAGTTGCCGGTGCCCAAAAGCGTGAGACGGGTGAGCGCCATGCCCTCGCGATAGGTGAGCTGGCAGATCTTTGAGTGGCATTTAAAGCCCTCGGAACCATAGATGACGGTGCAGCCCGCCTCTTCCAGACGCTCGGCCCACTCGATGTTGTTCTGCTCGTCAAAGCGGGCACGAAGTTCCATGAGCACCGTGACCTCTTTGCCGTTCTCGGCAGCATCGATCAGCGATTCGCACAGGCGGCTCTGCTTGGCCACGCGGTAGAGCGTGATGCGCAGCGAGATGCACTCGGGGTCGTAGGCGGCCTCGTGCACCAGATCCAGGAAGGGGTTCATGGCCTCGTAGGGATAAAAGAGCAGCTTGTCGCCCTGCAGCACCTGTTCGCGGATGGAGCGGGTCATGTCGATGTTGGGGTTGGGCTGCGGCTTAAACGGCGTAAAGAGCAGCTCGTTGCGCAGGTGCTCGGGAATCTTGCCCTCAATGCCAAAGACGTAGCCCAGGTCGAGCGGGATATCGCAGGTAAAGACCGAGCGACGCGAGAGCTCGAGCGCCTTGCGGATAGTCTTGAGCGTCGCCTTCTCGAGCGACCCCGAGACGGCGAGCACTACCGGCTGCAGGCGCAGGCGCTTCTTGAGGATGCGCTTCATGTGCTGGCGGTAGTCCTCTTCCTCTTCGACGCCCTCGCCGTCCGGATCGATGTCGGCGTTGCGGGTGACGCGGATCAGCGCACGATCCAGCGGCTTATAGGAGCCAAAGCAGCTGTCCAGGCAGGCGAGAATGACGTCCTCGAGCAAGATGTAGGAGTAGGTGCCGGTGGGCGAGGGAATCTCGACCACGCGGTTCATCGAGGCGGGAATCTCGATAAGGCCCAGCAGGCTCTCCTCGTCGGTGGCGCCGTCCAGACCACAGGCCAGATAGAGCGCGCCGTTGCGCAGGTTGGGGAAGGGGTGGCGCGGATCGATGACCAGCGGCGAGATGACCGGCGACACGTAGGCCTGGAAGTAGCGGGTTACGAAGGTGCGCTCCTCGGGCGTAAGCGAATCGATGCGGGCGCGGTGAACGCCCAAGGTGTCGAGCTTGCCTTCGATGCTCTTAAAGATGGATTCCCAACGAGTAAGGAGCCCGGGCATTTCGGCCATGACAGCATCGACCTGTTCGGAGGCGGTCATATTGCTCTTGTTGTCGACAGGCTGTTTTTTGAGCTCTGCCAGATCGGACAGGCCGCCCACGCGCACCATGAGAAACTCGTCGAGGTTAGACTCGAAAATCGACACGAACTTTAGACGCTCGAACAGCGGAACGGTCTCATCGAAGGCTTCGTCGAGCACGCGGTTGTTAAAGCGCAGCCAGCTAAGCTCTCGGTTTTGCGTGTACGAGAAGTCGCGCGGCGGCTTGCGCAGCTTTGCAGCGGCTTGCTTCTTTTCGATTTTGCTCGGCATATGCATCTGTCCGTTCAGTCCCCGTAGGGGACGGTAGCCTAACTCTTATTCACTATTGTCTCAATTTAGTCGACCGCTGGCACGAACGTATCGCGTGAACGGTATCTTTACCTACTTCTTACGCTGACGAGTCATAGGACTGACGCCCTGCTCGTCTGCAAGCGGTCTATATCCTCACTCAACTGGTACGTAAGTGTGAATAAGAATGATGGATAGCTGAATATCATTGAATGCAGGCGGAAACGTAAACAAACATCATTTATATACATAAAACCGATTTAGCTATGCAATTCTGAATCAAAAGTTTAGAGACGCAATCGCAAATGGTTTTTAAGAAAAAAGAGCGTTTACCTTAGAAAAGTTACTTTAGAACGCCGAAGTACATCATGGGGGAATCACATGCGATATACCGTTCATCGCACTTTGTTGACCGTTCGGGGGCGAGGTGGAATTGCGGGTGGAATTTGGATATAACTAGAGCTGTCAGCAAGCAGTGCCCGTTACGGAAGGGCGCTGAGAGATTCGGCCGAAAGGCCCGAAAGAAAGGTAGGAGGCCATGACGAAAGGTCTGCACGTGCCTTCCGAGATCGGCAAGCTCAGGAAGGTCTGCC
>CABUTN010000036.1 GCA_902494565.1 uncultured Collinsella sp.
AAGCCGCCCATGCCGCCCGCCATGCCCATGCCCATAAAGCCGGCCATCGCGCCGTTGGGGTTGGCGGCTGCCGCGCGCATCGCATCGCTCTGGGCGCTGGCGATGTTGGCGGCTGCCATGGTGGGATCGCGCATGACCGCGGCCTTCTGCAGGTCCTTGATCATCTGCTCGTCTTCTTGCGAGGCGGCGATGGAGTTGACGCCAAAGCTCACGATTTCGACACCACGCAGGTCGCGCCAGTCGGCCGAGAGGACCTCGTTGAGCGCGCGGGCGAGCTCGGTGGTGTGACCGGGGATGGCGCTGTAGCGAATGCCCATCTCCGAGATCTTGGCAAAGGCGGGCTGCAGAGCGGTGAGCAGCTCGGACTTAAGCTGGCTGTCGATCTTATCGCGCGTGTAGCTATCGGTCACGTTGCCGCACACGTTGGTGTAGAACAGCAGCGGGTTGGTGATGCGGTACGAATACTCGCCGTTGCAGCGCACGGAGATGTCGACGTCCAGGCCAATGTTGTTATCGACCACGCGGAAGGGCACGGGCGAGGCGGTGCCGTACTTGTTGCCGATGATCTCCTTGGTGTTAATGAAGTAGACGCGCTGATCTTTGCCCGCGTCGCCGCCAAAGGTAAAGCGGCTGCCGATATTGGCGAACGTCTCCTTGATGGAGTCGCCCAGGTTGCCGCTAAAGACGCTCGGCTCGCTGCCGGTGTCAAAGACAAACTCGCCGGGCTCCAGCGCGACCTCGATGATCTTGCCGTTTTGCACCACGAGCATGCCCTGGCCGTCGTTGACGGCGATGACGGAGCCGTTGGAGATGACGTTGTTCTCGCCGCGCGTGTTGGAGCTGCGGCCGCCGGTGCGCTTGCTGCCCTTGCAGGCCAAGACATCAGCGGGCATCGATTCGCAATAGATAAATTCCTTCCACTGGTCGGCCATGACGCCGCCGGCAGCTCCCAATCCAGCTTTCAAGAGTCCCATGGTGATCTTCCTTTCTCGTCAAAGGCCGGGTGGTATTGGTCAGAATGGCTAATCGTCCTTGTTGTCCTTCATGACAACGGTGGTCTCGGTGTGGCTGAAGGTGTCGTGCTTCTCGGTCAGGTCGAGCTCTCCGCAGTAGTAGTCGGCGTGGGTTGCCTCGTTGGCCGTCTTGAGCTGGCCTACCAGCAACACGTCCGCGATGATTACGATGATCAGTGGCGCGACGATGTTGATGAGGATGCCCTCGACATCAAAGGTGAGGTAGTCCGGATCGAAGGCGTTCTCTCCCATAAAGAGAATCTGGGAGAGGACAAACCCGATCACAAAGAACAGCACCGAGGCGATGGCGAGCTTGGGCTTGGAGCAGGGGAGCTCGCCGACCATGCGACCGGTCTGGCCGTTCATGGCAAACAGATAACTCTTGCCGTTCCACGAGGTGGAAAGCATCCACACGGGGAACAGGGCGTAGTCGCTGTCTTCCCAGGTGTAGTCGAGCTGCTTGCTTTCGACCGTGGCGTCGTCATATTCGTCGACGACGGTCTCGCGCAGGGCCGAGATCGTGCTCTCCTCCATGCGGCGCTCGGCACGTGCCTTGCAGGTCTCGCAATCTTCGTCGTAGCGGTTGGCGATGTAGCCGGGCATATACGCGACCGAAAACGGGCACAGCGCGTCGTAGTCAAACGGCTCGATGGCGTCCATATGGCCGTCGGGCATCTTGGACGATCCGTCGACGGGCACGCGCTCAAACGAGATATTGCCCTTACGGTAGGCGTCGTAGTGGTCGGTGGTCGTGACGGTGCGGTCGGATTCCTCGGTTACAGTCTCGTTGGTCGCATCGAAGTGCACTTCGCCGTCCACGTGGGCACCGTAGAGCCAAAACGGCACGTAGACACCTTGGACTTCGTCGATGTGGTTGCCGGTGACAAAGCTCTTGGGCAGTAGGATCTTGCCCTTGTAGTGGTCTTTGAGCGCGGCCATGACATCGTCGCGCCCGAGCTTAAACGGAATCACCAGGTCGGGTGAGAAGTCGCCCGAGAGCTGGCCGGGTGCCACGGCGGAGTTGCCGCAGTATGGGCAGGTGGTAACGGCGACGGTGCCGTCCGAGACCAGCTCGGCGCCGCATGACGAGCAGATGTAGCCGGCGTTTTGAGCCAGCTCCTGCACGGCATCGTCGACAGCAGGCTTGGGGGCCGCGTCAACGGCCTCGGCTTTGGCATCTGCCTTGTCCTGGCGCTCGCGATAGAGGGCCTCGACTTCTTCGACTTCAAAACGCGAATCGCAGTAGTCGCAGACGAGCTTTTGCTCGGCACTGGCAAAGTGAAGGGGGCCGCCACACGCGGGGCACTGATAGTTGACGCTCTCGAAGGCCATGATCGGTCCTTTCGCTGCCGGAGGCTATGCGCCGATGGCGCCGCCGCAGTATTCGCAGCGCCCACTGGCATCGGGAATGGTGGTTGCGCCGCAGAAGGGGCAGGTGACCGCGGTCTTGGGGGCCTTGGCGGCCACGACGCTGTCGCGCGTTTCCTGGCGCAGCTGTACCAGCGCGTCGCGAACTTCGGTTGCCTGGCGCTTGGCCTCGCGGTATTCGATGGAACCGCGCTGATCGATGGTGGAGTCGTTCACGCGCAGGTTGATCTCGGTAAAGTACGGCGTGTTGACGTGGATGGTCAGATTAAAATCGTAATCCAGGTCGTAGCGCGGCGGGTTGTAGCTCTCACGCTCGCCGTCCTTGGTCTCGCGATAGATCTCGGTGCGATGCTCGTCGATATCCATATCGCAGCCGAGTACCTGTGAGAACTCGATGATGTCGGGATTGGCGTCGCGCCAGCGGCTCTGCGAAGTGATGATTAGCAGGCCCGCGTCCTCATCGAGCATGATGTTGGTGCGCCCGGCAGAGAGCGTGCGCGTGGGGTTGAACGAGGCCAGGCGCTCGGCGTTGGCCTCGCGGTAGGCGAGTTGCTCGCGGATATCGTCCGCGGTGCTGGAGCGATAGCCGTGGAAGTAGGGGGAGAGCTTGCCGGCGCACTCTTTGCACAGGTAGCCTTCGCTGATCTTGGTCTTTCCCAAAAGTCCCAGCTCGGTACCGCAAATCGCGCACTCTTTCTTCTCGAACATCTTGTCAAAGAAGCCCATGGTTGCCTCCCATCAACAGGTAGCGTGTGTCACTTTTGATGATGGGGGAGTGCGCGATCTTTCACGATACCCAGATGGCTCAACGAGTCTCCACAACTGGGACACATGGCCCATTTTCGACTAGTCGATGGGGCTCTCATTGGGGGGCGTACTCACTCATTGGGGACGCACTTAAATGAGTGGCAGTTGGGGACGCTCCATGCCGAATGTGGGCGCCGTCCTTGCTATGCCACGGTCACGGCAACCTGGGCGTAGCGGCTGCAGGGGCGCTCGGCGCGCGTCTGCACGGTAAGGGTGAGCACGAAGCGGTCGCCGGGCTGCGCGTCGGCGGGCACGATAAAAGCGGTGCTCACCGTGCATTCCTGCCACAGCGAAAGATCCTGCGCGCCTGTATAGCTCGACGGGTCCACGGCGACATCCCAATGTGCATCAAAGCCCTTGTCGTCGGGGTCGACGATGGCCGCCGCAAGGACGACACGCTCACCGGCTGCGGCGCTGCGGTCGGTCGTGACCTCGGCAACATGTGCCGGATGCGAACACGCTGCCGGATCATGGGCGCACCATTGCGCGCGGGCGGCAAAGTCTTCCTGATAGGCGCGCAGGTAGGGATTGGGGTTGCCGTCTATGGGCATGCCGATGGCGGCAAAACCGGCGGGCGCGTCCGAATCGGGATGCCCATCAAGAAACATACGGCCGAGCAGTGTATCGAAGTTGCGGTCATCGATACCGCGCAGGCCAAACGGCAGTAGTGGAATGTAGGTCATGCTGTCGCCTTCGGCCATAAAGTCGCCGCGCTCAAACTGCATCGCGGGCATGCCTTCTAGACCCCAATCCAGACGGGCATGCTTGCCAAACTGAAAGCGCTCGGGCTCGTTTTCGTAGACCTTGCCATCGCCATAGAGCATATAGCGCGCCATAAGGGGGCCGTTTTCCTGCGTGAGGTTTTGCTCGGGCCAAGGAGCCTTAAACAGTGGCAGCGAATCGGGCTGCGCCATCTTGGCGTCGACATAGCCGCCATACATATAGGGCACACGCCAAAAGATGAGCTCGGGAAAGAGCTCGCGTCCATGGTCGAGCCATGAGTTGTCCTGCCCTATGCCATCGGCAACGCCCATCACGCGCACCTTCTGATGGACCCGCTTCTGCACGGCGGGCCATTCGGGCATGGCGCGATAACGCTCGGCAATGCTCATAAGGGCGCGAACGATGGTGTTCATGCCGCCCCAGCTGAGCAGCCATAATGTACGCGGATCATCATCCAAAATCGCCTGAGCAATTACGCGGGACCCCTCAGTTTCCTCAGTCACATCACCCTCAAAGGCAACATTTCCCACAAAGGTGCGCTCGACCATCTGGGCAGGCGTGGGAAACGGCGGCTCACCGGCAGCGCCCGCATTCGCCTGCAACTGCTGCCAAGCCTGGGCATATTCATTACTCCAGAGACTCTCAATCCAATGCTTGGGAAATGGTCGATACTCACGAAGCTCGCCGGCCAGCGGATCGGGCTCATGAGGCACAACATCCCACTCATAAGAGCGACGCCCTTTGGTCCGCCAATGCGAATTCACCTCGCCGAGCGTATGAACCCCATCCCCAAGAAAGTGATACTGCGAAGCCGTATACACTACAGCCTGAACATCAAGCACATTAAGATACAGAGCCAAATGAATGAGCGAGTTCATATCGTCGACTTCCATATCAGTGGTAACAATCACCCGAGTTAACTCTTGGGACATAGGAACAGCTCCAATCAAAATCAATTCAGCCAGTTACGCGCAAGTCAAGACGGGACCCACGCCCCCATCGCCACCGACCCGGCGTGCTGCCGGAAGCGGCCGGCCAGGGTTTCAGCAATGGAAACATAGCGGGCACTGGGGTTTACCTCTGCAAACATTCCGCAGGGGGCATGGTCCGGCGCAGCGCGAAGCGCAAAGCGCCGAACCATGCATGCCCGAGGACGTTTGCAGAGGTAAACCCCGGTGCCCGCGAAGGGATGGATTACCTATTGACCCTGGCCGACCACTCCCAGCAGCCCACCGGCTCGCCGTCGATGAGTACGTTGCCCCCGTCGAAGTCTTGATAACACAGGTCGTTGAATTGATGGATCCACACGCCGTGGTTGAACGTCTTCTTGGGCGAGCCATCGGCCTCGCGATAGCGCCCGGTTAGGTCCTCGACATGGCTAAAGTAGGTGAGGTGCACGTTGGCTCCGGCGTCACGCAGGCGTGCTGTGAGCGGCAGCGCGGTCTGTTGCGGCGACACGAGCTCGTCGCCCTTGGAGTGCGTAAACCACAGCGGCGTCTTGGCGAGCGCGGCTACGTCCTCGTCCGTGGCGTTGTACCACGGGGCACAGCAGGGAAGGCCGGCGGCGAAGAAATCGGGGTAGTCGGCGCACAGGCGCAGGGTCATAAAGCCGCCGTTGGAAAGGCCGGCAACCACGATGCGGTCGGTGTCGATACGCTCGGCATGCTCGGCGACAAACTCATCGATGAGCGCCTTGAGCACGGGGGAGTAGATGCTCTGGTTGGAGCGACCGAGCTGCTCGACGCCGTTGTCCATCCAAAACGTGGGAGACTGCGGCACGAGCACCCAGGCAAAGCCGCCAAAGTAGCGCTGGATTTGCGCCTGGCTAATGGCTGTCACGCGGTTGCCGATATAGGCGCGCGTGGCGCCTTCGCCCTGCGTAGCACCCTTGCCTTCGCCGGCGCCGTGCAGGTACACCACGAGCGGGGCCTTTTGGGGCACGATCGTGGCCTCGGGTGCGAAGGGATTGAAGCAGGCCGAGTCCTCTGCCTTAAAGCTGGGCTCAAAGAAGCCGTACTCGAGCGCGATGCCGTCGACGGCGGTCTTTTGTACGGCATTGCTCCAGCCCTTGAGCGCGGGGCAGATGTCGCCGCGACAGGCATCGAAGACCAGGCCGCAGGTGGGGTCGTCGCCGACGTTGCCGGGAAGAGCCGAGAGCTGCGTGATGTGCAGCTGGTCATCGAGCATGCGCGAGCCCATGACGCCGCCTTCGATTTTTTTGGTCAGTCGCTGCTCGGCGACCTCGAGTGCCACATGGTTGCCCACGGCGAGCTTGCGGCCGTTCTCGTCACACGGATACGCGGCGAGAACGTCGATGTAACCCACGGAGGGCGCGGCATGGTCGGCGCCGTGCTCCTTGCGCATCAGGACCTCGCCCGTGCGCTCGTGACGCTCTACATATATATGGAAAGTGTTCGAATCGAGATCGTTGGCGCGCACGGTGCAGGGTAGGTCGAGAACGACCTTGCTGATCCAGGGGCCAAAGTCGCCCAAGGTGGTGACGGTTGCGTAGGTGCACGATTTGAGTTCCATGAGCTGCCTCCCTTGTGCCGCGCGTGCTAAACAATCGCGGCAATACAATCTAAACATGTTTAGTGTAAAGCAGAATTAGAGAATAAGCAGATGAACTCGGTAAACGGTTGCATCAAACGCTCAATGAACTATTAAACACTCGTTTACTACTATCTAGCAGGGCTTTTGTTGATGAATCAACAAGGCATTTGGGTGCAAGATTATATAAAGTCCCACGTAGACGGCCATTTATAAATAAACGACACTATATGTAATGCCTTGGCATTCAATTACGTTCACCCCCGATTTCCTACCGTTCACCGGACTGCAAACGGCAAAACTGCCACAAATTCAACGCTGCGTGTAAACTAAGCGCTGTAAACATTCAGTAAACAGATTGTTTACGACAGCGTATCCAAGGGCTCGGCAGCCGTAAGGGGTTATAGCCGCCGGGCCAAAGGCGTGCCTACGTCCAAACGGGTAGACACACGATGATATGGGGAGGGGTCCCATGGCAGTAGATAACAAACAGATTGCCACCGATGTCCTCGAGCTCGTGGGCGGTGCGGAGAATGTTGCCGTCGCCACCAACTGCATGACGCGCCTGCGTCTGACGCTCAAGGATAACAGCAAGGCCGACGTGGAGAAGATCAAGAAGGTCAAGGGTGTACTGGGTTGCCAGTTCGCCGGCAGCCAGCTCCAGGTCATCATCGGCCAGAACGTGCCCAAGGTGCTCGCCGAGTTCGTTGCCATGTCCGGCGTCAAGCAGGGTGCCGCGGTCGACGAGAACCTCGACGCTCCTAAGGAGAAGTTCGAGCTCAAGAACCTGCCCAATATCATCCTCGACTATCTGTCGGGCTCCATGACCCAGCTGATTCCGCTGCTCATGGCCGGCGGTTTGTTCCGCACCATCGCTGCGGTCCTCGGTCCCACCATGCTCGGCGTTCTCTCCGATACCGATCCGACCTACACGTTCCTCTACACCACCCTGTACGAGGCCACGTTTACCTTTATCCCCATCTACCTGGGCTATGCCGCTGCTAAGAAGCTCGGCGCCTCTCCGGTTCTGGGCATGCTCCTCGGCGGCGCTCTCATGGCCCCGTCCGTCGTGAGTGTCGCGACTCAGGAGGGTGGCGGAATCATCTCCGTCTACGGCATCCAGATCGCCGCTGCCAACTACCAGCAGTCCGTCCTGCCGATCATCCTTTCGGTGCCCGTCCTGTACTTTGTCGAGAAGTTCTTTAAGAAGGTCATGCCCGACGTGCTGTCCACGGTCTTCACGCCGTTCTGCACCATGATTGTCACGATCCCCATCGCCTTCATCGTTCTTGCCCCGATCGGCAACGAGCTCGGCAACCTCATCGCCAACGCCCTCTTTGGCCTTGCTGACCTTGGCGGTATCGGTATCCTGATCGTCATGGCCATCCTCGGCGCCTTCTGGCAGCTCTTCGTGGTCTGCGGCATGCACATGCCCGTCATCCTGCTCGCTCAGGTCCAGATCATCGCCGCCGGCTACGATCCCTTCGTCTTCGTTTCTACCAACTGCGCTATGGCCGCTGTCTGGGGCTGCGCCTTCGGTGCCTTCCTCAAGATGAAGAACCCCGACGAGAAGGGTCTTGCCCTGGGTTACGTCATCTCCGCCATCGCCGGCGGCGTCACCGAGCCTGCGCTCTTCGGTATCCTCATGCGCTTCCGTCGCACCATGCTCGGTATGTTTATCGGCGGTGCCATCGGCGCTGTGTTCTCCGGCCTCATGGGTGTTACCTACTACCTGGCCGGCGGTGCCTCCAACTTCCTGGTCTTCACCAACTACCTGCAGGGTGGCCAGATGAACACCGTCTGGGCTATCGTCGGTATGGCGATCTCCTTTGTCATCGCCGCTGCCGTCGTCTTTGCCACTGGCTTCTCCAAAGAGGAGCTCGCCGAGATGGAGGCCTAAGGCCAAGCCATTCGGTCACATGCGACCTTACCTACACGACAGGGCCCCGTCAGGCGCAAGCCCGACGGGGCCTTTCCTGCAAGGTAGACTGATTGGGACGGGAGATGCCCGCCCGCAAGGGCTTGCTAAACGACGGAGGCTTTTGTGCCAAGGTTACCGCGAAAGAATCTGCCGGTTCGCAACTCCTTTATCAAACGAAAGGACATGCAGATGAGTTTGGGAAAGCTGACCGTTAACGGCCGCCAGGACGGCTTTTTGTGCGAGGGCAAGCCGTTCTTTTGGTTTGCCGATACGTGCTGGAGTGCATTTACGAGCATCGCCGAGGACGACTGGGACTACTATCTGACCCGTCGTGCCGAGCAGGGCATGAACGTGCTGCAGATCAATACACTGCCGCAGTGGGATCGCTGCTGCCCCGACTTGGGCGTTTGGCCCTATGCCAGCGAGGATGGCGTGCACTTTGATTGGTCCCGCCCCAACCAGGCGTACTGGGATCGCGCTGCTGCCATGTGCCGCGCTGCCGTCGAGCACGGCATTCGTCCGGCGCTCGTGCTTATGTGGTGCAACTACGTGCCCGGTACCTGGGGCGCCAAGATTGCCGAGCATTGCGGTGCTGAGACTATGCCGCGCGAGGAGGTCCGCGCCCACGTTGCCCGCGTCGTCGAGAACCTGGGCGAGTTCGACCCCGTCTACGTGGTGACGGGCGATACCGACTTTACCAGCGACGAGGCGATCGCCTATTACGAGGATGCCCTCGACGAAGTTGTCAAACGCGCGCCCGAGGCGTTGCGCGCCATGCATATCAACCGCGGCAACCGCACCATTCCGTCACAGTACCTGGACCGTCTGGACTTTTATATGTTCCAGCCCGGTCACAACTACGAGGGTCAGCCCGAGGCCTGGCGCCTGCCGCAGGACTTTATCGCCAACTATCCCAAAAAGCCGATGGTCAACTCCGAGCCCTGTTACGAGCAGATGGGTGCGTCGCGCAACGTGTACTGGCGCTTCACCGCGCAGGACTGCCGCGCGAGTGTGTGGTCGTCGATCCTTGCCGGTGCGAGCGCCGGCGTGACCTATGGCGCGCACGGCGTTTGGAACTGGCAGACCAGCAAGAGTCAGGGCTCGGTGCTGGGCGAGGGCTTCGACATGCCGTTCCGCTGGCAGGAGTGCCTGCAATTTGCGGGCGTTTGGGACTTTGGCGCGATCGAGCATGTGCTTGCCGGCCTGGGCGCTACGGCTAGCGACGACGCACTTGCCGTGGTCCCCGCGCAGGTGCTTCTCGATGATGCGCGCGAGGCCATTCGCGTGGCGCGCGTTGGCGATCGCGTCGTCACGTACCTGCCGCGCACCACGGCGCTCAAGTTTAAGCTCGACGGCGCGCGCGGCTGGACGGCGACGGTCCTCGACATGGAGGACAAGCGCATCGCCAAGCTGCCCGTCCGCGACAACGGTGACGGCACCGTGCGCGTGGCTCAGCATCCCTTTGAGCACGACGCGCTGGTGATCCTGGCCCCCGGGCGCTAACGGCTCTACTCCAACATTTACAACCCAGTCCCTTTCATGAGGTTGCGACGGAATGGTTCCTGCATGACGGCTTTAAGCTGCCAAGGGGAGCCATTCCGTCGCACTCATTGGGGACGTACTTAAATGAGCGGTAGTTGGAGACACTCCTTGTCGAGCTAGAGGTCGCGCGTGTCCCTTCTGGTCCATGCGGCTAAAAATCGCGGCGTGATGTGAACGGCTGGGGTCAAATTTGCAGCATTTCGAGCTCGGCTTCGATATTGAGATTGGTTCTTTATTAAAATGGAATTCCAGACAATTGAGCGGCCGGGGGTTAACCATGAGGGGCATGGGAGACACAACCGCATATCTGCGTCGGGGCATTCGGGAGATTATATGCCTGGCGCTGTTCTCCTTCACGTTTTTGGCGTGCGAGTATCTCTTTGATGTGCGCATGGCCGAGTTCGTGTCTCCGAACGAGGTCGTTATTTATGAGAGCCTTGTCCTCGGCGCGAGCGTGATTGGCTTTTTTGTGCGTCCCATTCTGTATTATCACCGTTCCCATGCCATCGACGCAACGAGTGACGTCACGGGCGTTTTGCTGGTGGCGGCATTGCTGCTGTTGATTATGGCGGTTCAGGTTGAGGTAATAATTGCCGGAGGTTTGGTGGCGTGCTGCGCGCTGGGCTACTGCGGATCGACTGCTCACGCAAACTTTGCGCGGCGCTTTGCGCGGACGCCTTGCTTGGCGCGCGCCGCCGCACTTTCTTACGCCATGGGCGTTCTGGTACAGGTGTTCAACCACATGGTGATGCCTGTCGGTATTCCTCAGCAGGCTGTTCTGGTCGTTTGTGCGATCGTGCAGGTGGCGTTGCTCCACGGTGCCCGACGCGCCAAACTGCGCGACGAGTCCGATCCCAACTTTGAACCCAGCGTTGCCGGACTTTCGGTAGATGCTTTGGAATATGGCGCCAAGTGGCAAGACGATCCCAAGGCAAAGGCGGCATTCCGCCGCGCCGTAGTTCGCCTGACCGTGGCGACGGTGTATCTTTCCGGCGTATTCGCCGCTCTCAACGCTGGCCTCACGACCTTGCATGCTGTCGGAGCCGTCGATTTGGGCGATTGGCCGCGCCTACTGCTTGTCGTGAGCTCGTTGGCCGCTGGCGTCCTATTTGACCTGCACGGCCGTTCGTATATGAATATCGGCATGACATGCGCCGCCATGTTGTCCACGCTTTCGTTCTTTGTGCTCATCGTCGACGGCAATGGCGGCAACGAGCTTGCTGCCACGATCATCTTTTATCTGGGCTCAGGCTTCTTTGTGGTGTTCTTTACCACAAAATATGCCGCCGTCTCGCTTTATGCGCGCTGGTCATATTTTTGGCCGTGCATGGGTCGCGTCGTCAACAACGTGTGCTCGATGTTCGTGACGGCGCCGGCAGTGGCGATCATCTCGAGTCAAAACGTGCTGACTGCGGTCGGCGCGGCGCTCGTGATGTTTGTGGGCATTGCGATTACGCTGCTGGGACAGTTGGGACAACGAGCCGATGACGCCGTGATACGGGACGAGCTGGCGCCTGCCACCGATGATCTTGGTGGGGATCTTGCGCCCACATGCTCCGACCCCGAGCCCGTGGAGGCAGCGGAGCTCACGTCCGATGAACGCCTCGATGCCTTCGTCGCCACCTTTGAGCTTACAGAGCGCGAGCGCGATATTCTTGCGGCCTTGGTCGTTTCGGACCAGAGCGTTCAGGACATCGCCACAACGCTTTTCCTTTCGCGCTCCACGCTCTACCGCCACATTTCCTCGATCAACAAAAAGACCGGCACCACCTCACGTGTGGCCCTTATCAACTTCTTCTGGTCCTGGACACCCAAGGACTAGCTAATCCTCCAATAAGTTGCGGTGGAATAGTCCCTAAATTAAAGTCACGGGACCTTAAACAGGAACTATTTCACCGCAACTGCTGAGGGGATAGACTGCGGCGGCGACAGAGGCAACGGCAGCGGCGTCGGCAGCTGTGGTAGCGGTAATGGCAGCTGGCAGGGTGTTTTCCGCCTGCTTGCTACAGCAGCTCACCGTGGCGGGCAATGTAGCGGCGCTTTGCCAGCTGAGTGAGCGCGATGTAGGCGGTGACGATGCCGATGAGCAGCGCGAAAAAGCTCGCGGGCAGTGCCATGAGGCCGAGCGCATCGGCGATGGGGCTTGCCGGCAGCCAGGTGACGAGCGCCAGGCTCAGCACGGTGAGAACGCACAGTGCCGGCGCGGCGTGGTCACGCGGGCTCGGCAGGCGCGGGGAGCGCAGCATGTGGATCACGAGCGTCTGAGACCACATGGACTCGACAAACCAGCCGCTCTGGAAGATCACGGCGAAGGTCGCCATACCCGCGACGTTGCCCGCGGCGGCAAGCTCGGACCAGCTTGCGCCTACGGTGGCGGGGCACACCACAAAGAAGAGCGCGGCGAAGGTCACGATGTCAAACAGCGAGCTCACAGGGCCCAGCTCGAGCATAAAGCCCTTGATGGACGCAGCGTCCCAGGCGCGCGGACGGGCGGTCCAGGCGTCGTCGACGGTGTCCCACGGCAGCGCGATGCATACAATCTCGTAGACCAGCGACAGCAGTACCAGCTGCAGGGCGCTCATGGGCAAAAACGGCAAGAACAGGCTCGCGACGGTCACGGACAGCACGTTGCCAAAGTTGGAGCTCACCGTGGTCTTGAGGTACTTGAGCAGGTTGCCGTAGGTGCGGCGGCCTTCGATGATGCCGCGCTCGAGCACGCCCAGGTCCTTCTGAAGCAAGATGATATCGGCGGATTCCTTGGCAATGTCGACGGCAGAATCGACCGAGATACCGCAATCGCTCGCACGCATGGCGGCGGCGTCGTTGATGCCGTCGCCCATAAAGCCCACGGTGTGGCCGAGCAGCTCGCGCATGACGCGCACCAGGCGCGCCTTCTGCAGCGGCGAGAGCTTGGCGAAGAGGTGAGTTTTCTCGGCGCGCTCGGCAAGCTCGGCGTCATCGAGCGCATCGATCTCGGAGCCGAGCAAGACGTTGCTCGCATCGATACCAATCTGCTCGCAGACGGTGGCGGCGACGCGGTCGTTGTCGCCGGTCAGGATCTTGACCGCTATGCCCTTGACCTCGAGGGTGGCGACGGCGCCCGCGGCACTTGCTTTGGGCGGATCGAGGAAGGCCAAAAAGCCCATCAGCACCATATCGCACTCGTCGGCGATGCCAAACTCGCCCACGCAGCGCGGATTGGTCTTCTGCGCCACGGCAATCACGCGCAGCCCCTCGGCGTTAAGATCGGCGACCTGTTTGCGAATCTGGGCGAGCTTATCTTCGGTGAGCGGCTGGGCGACACCATCGACTTCGACAAAGGAGCAGATCTCGAGCATTTCCTCGGCAGCTCCCTTGGTAACCATCTGGGTCTTGCCTTGGGAGTCGGCGACAACTACGCTCAGGCGACGGCGTGAGAAATCGAAGGGCACCTCGTCGACCTTGGTATAGCGGTCGCGCAGGCTCTGGCCCAGCATGGAATCGGGCACTACGGTCGAGGGCGTCACATCGGCACGGTCGATAACGGCCAGGTCGATAAGGTTTTTGAGACCGGTCTGGAAGAAGCTGTTCAAAAACGCATTGCGCAGCACGCGTGCGTCCTCGTTGCCATCGGTGTTGAGATAGCGCTCGAGCACGATGCGGTCTTCGGTGAGGGTGCCGGTCTTGTCGCAGCACAGGACGTCCATGGCACCCAGGTTTTGGATCGCCGGCAGTTCCTTGACGATAACCTGGCGACGGGCGAGGTCCTTGGCGCCCTGCGACAGGCTCGTGGTCACGATGACGGGAAGCATCTGCGGCGTGATGCCCACGGCCACACTTGTGGCGAACAGCAGCGCGTCGATGACGTTGCCCTTGGTGGCGGCGTTGATGGCAAAGACGGCCGGCGCCATAACGAGCATAAGGCGTACAAGTAACATGGAAACGCTCGAGACACCGCGGTCAAACGCGCTCTTTTCGCCGCGCCCGTTGAGCATCTTGGCGATGCCACCCAGGTAGGTGTCCGAACCGGTGGCAACGACAAGCGCCACAGCGGTGCCGTTTTGCACGGAGGTGCCGGTAAAGACGATGTTCTTGCAGACAGAGAGTGGCAGTGCGGAGCCGTCGGCGCCCTCGACGACGGTGATGGCAGCGGTCTTCTCGACGGCTTCGCTCTCGCCGGTGAGTGCGGACTCGATCACAAACAGGTCGCGTGCGGTGATGATGCGGGCATCGGCCGGAACCATATCGCCGGCAGAGAGGCGGATCACATCGCCGGGGACGAGCTCGTCAAAGGGGGTCTCGACGCGCTCGTCGTTGCGCAGGGCGGTGCAGGTGTTGGAGACCAGGTCCTTGAGAGCCTCTGCCGCATTGCCGCTGCGGGCTTCCTGGATAAACTTCATACCGCCCGATACCAGCAGCATGATGCCGATGATGATGACCGTGGAGGGGTCGCGCTGCGGCTCGGGCACGGCGAGCACGTCGATGTAGAGCGAGACCAGCGCGAGCGCGGCGAGGATGCCGGCGAAGGGATCGATGAACGCGTCGGCGATGCGGCGGGCGAGCGTTTTGGTCGTTGCCTCGATGGTGTTGGGGCCGGAGGCGTCCAGGCGTTCGGTTGCCTGCTCGGCGGTGAGGCCGTTTGCCGGGGCGTCAAGCAGTACGAGGGCGTCCTCGGCACTATGGGTGGCGGCGAATATGGTGTTCTTGGACAGGCCGGTGTGAGCGGCAGGGCGCGCCGTGCGGCGACGCTTGGAGATGACTTCGAGTACCGTGGCGGTTTTGAGCATCAGCATAGGGTCCTCCTTGTTGAAGGGAGTTAGCGTACGTGTCGTATTGAGTTGCAAAAAACCTAGATGTCGCTCACGTCAAGCTCGCGAACCACCGCAAAGGGGGCAGTTCACAGGCACCTTTGTGGTGGTTTTGACAATCGGTTGGTGGCGCTTATGCGAATACGGAGTCCTCGCGGCGTGCCGAGGGCGACATGCAGGTTTTTCGACTATGACTGCCTTCCATGGCACACCTCCTTAAGGCCGGGCGCTGCGCGCTTTGGGTATCTAGTACCCGCTTCAATCCGTCCGTATTCTTGACGAGGGGGTTTATTGTGTCAACCCCATTGTTTGGAAAACCATTCCCCCTGACAAAGCTTTTACAGAATGCCGTGACCTCAAAGCGCGCCCGCATCGACGCTTCGCCTGCGCTAAACTGGAGAGCACGTACGCGATTACGAGAGGAGCCCGCATGGAGGCTTACAAGCAAGAGTTCATCAAGTTCATGGTCGAGTCCGACGTCCTTAAGTTCGGCAGCTTTACGCTCAAGAGCGGCCGTCAGTCCCCGTTCTTTATGAACGCCGGCGCTTACGTGACGGGCTATCAGCTCAAGAAGCTGGGCGAGTATTACGCCCAGGCCATCCACGATAACTTTGGCGACGACTTTGATGTGCTGTTTGGACCGGCCTACAAGGGTATTCCGCTGGCCGTCGTGACCGCAATTGCCTACCACGAGCTGTACGGCAAGGAGGTCAAGTACTGCTGTGACCGCAAGGAGGCCAAGGACCACGGCGCCGATAAGGGCAACCTGCTGGGCTACGAGCCCCAGGACGGCGACCGCGTGGTCATGGTCGAGGACGTTACCACCAGCGGCAAGTCCATCGACGAGACCTATCCCAAGGTTAAGGCTGCTGCCGACGTCGAAATCAAGGGCCTGATTGTGTCCCTCAACCGCATGGAGGTCGGCAAGGGCGGCGTGACCACCGCGCAGAAGGAGATTGAGGCCAAGTACGGTTTCCCCGTCGCGAGCATCGTCTCCATGGCCGAGGTCGTCGAGACCCTCTACAACCACGAGATCGACGGCAAGGTCGTCATCGATGACGACCTCAAGACCGCCATCGACGCCTACTACGAGCAGTACGGAGCTCAGGAGTAGATAGTTACGCGGGTTTACCAACCCGCGTAACCAGTTGACGCTGCAAGCCCGCCAGAGCGGCAATCTGCCTTTCAACTTCGGCGGCATGACCAGAAGGTCAATGCCGCCTTGTTTCAAGGCACCTTGCTCGCTCTGGCGGGTTTTCGCTCATATGACCCAATCCGCTGTCAAGAGCCACAATGGCCCCGCCGACCGCTTGCAATCGGTCGG
>CABUTN010000037.1 GCA_902494565.1 uncultured Collinsella sp.
AAGACCGGTAGCGGCTTTGACCTGCCGATAGCCATTGCGGTGCTTGCGGCCGATGGGCAGATTCCCCGCGACAGTCTCGACCGCTGCCTCATTGCCGGCGAGCTCGGCTTGGATGGCACGGTGCTTCCCGTCAAGGGCGAGGTGGCGTTCCAACTGCTGGCTCGCGACATGGGATTGTCTTTTATCGCCGGTAGGTCCGACCAGCATGTTCCGCTTGCGGGGGTCGACTGCGGTTTTATCGACCATCTGTCACAGCTTGCCCACGGTATGGGCGAGGCGGCTCGGCATTATTTGGATTCTGAAGTGCTGGAGGCCACCTTTGAACCTGAGCTCGATTATGCCGACGTGTTGGGGCAGGAGGTCGCCAAGCGCGGCATAGCGCTTGCGGCGGCAGGGGAGCTGGGCTTGCTTATGATCGGGTCTCCGGGATCGGGCAAGACCATGCTTGCGCGCCGCATGACGGGGATCTTGCCCGAGCTTTCCGTCGAGGATCAACAGGAGGCGCTGTGCATCCATTCGGTCTTGGGTGAGAGCATCGATGGTCTGCTTGCAGGGCATCGGCCGTTTCGAAGCCCCCATCACAGCATTTCGACAGCGGGCCTTATTGGCGGAGGGCGCCCGGTGCATCCGGGCGAGATCAGCCTTGCCCATGGCGGCGTGCTCTTTTTGGACGAGCTTGCCGAGTTTCCCACCGGTGTGTTGCAGACGCTCAGGCAGCCTATCGAGCGCGGCTATGTCAGGATCGTGCGCGTCGACGGCGCCTTTACGTTTCCCTCTCGCTTTCAGCTGCTTGCGGCGAGCAATCCCTGCCCCTGCGGCTTTTTGGGCGATCGCGAGGTTCCGTGTCGTTGCTCGGCATCGATGGTCGAGCGCTATCGGTCCAAGCTGCGCGGGCCCTTGGCCGACCGCATCGACCTGATGATCGACGTGACCCGCCCCGATCCGCAGGTGATTATCGAGGGCGCCGAGGGCATGTCGTCGGCCGAGCTTCGCGACTATGTTGTCCACGGTAGGGCTTTTCGTGCCTGGCGCGAGTCCCGTATGGACAATGCGGATGCCGAGGCCGAGGACGATGAGTCACGGTCCATTGACGGTGTCGTGTCGACCTTTGCACTCGACGAGGCCGCCGAGAAATGCGTGCTCGGCCTGTCGAAGCGCACGCATCTCACGGGGCGCGGCATCGTGCGCCTGGTTCGCATTGCGCGCACGATCGCAGATGTCGCCGAGAGCGAGCAAGTGACGCAGGACCACGTGCTCGAGGCGGCGATGTACCAAGGAAGGAGGGACCAATGATGGCCGAGGGGACCTTCGAGCTGCATCCAGGTGACGCGTTGTATCCCGAGACCGTTTTGGAGCTTTCTGATGTACCTCAGACGCTCTATGTGCGCGGCAACCCCGAGGCGCTTTCGACGCCCGCGCTCTCCATCATCGGCGCGCGAAAGGCCTCGCCGTATGGTCTTGCCGTGGCAGAGCTTGCGGCAAAGGTGGCGGTCGAGGCGGGAGTGACGGTTGTTTCGGGCGGCGCGGTCGGTTGTGACCAGGCCTCGGGTTGGGCTGCGGTCAACGCCGGCGGCAAACACGTCGTGGTGCTGGGGACGGGCGCCGACGTGGTCTACCCGCGTTCGAGCGCGGGGCTTATTACTCGCACGCTCGATACGGGTGGCGCGGTCGTGTCGATCTCTCCGTGGGGCATGGGTCCGCGCAAGTTTGCCTTTCCGCGCCGGAATCGCGTGATCGCGGCCCTGTCGCAAGCCCTCTTTGTATCCGAGGCAGGTATGCCTTCCGGGACGTTTTCCACAGCCGAGGCTGCTATGGATTTGGGGCGCGAACTTCTTGCCGTGCCGGGGTCGATCCTATCGCCCGAGTCGCGTGGCACGAATTACCTCATTGCGAACGGTGCCTGCTGCATCATCGACGAGGAATCTATCGAGATGGCAATCTCGCGAATCTACGGCACCCTGCGCTACTCTCGCCCCGATGCTCCCGGCATTGCCGACCTGGATCCAACGCAGCAGACCGTGATGCATGCGCTCATCGCCTCTCCGCTCAAGGTCGACGACATCGCGGCGCTCGTCTCGCTCGATGCTGTCGGCGTACTCAAACTCTTGGGTTCGCTTGAACTCGAGGGCCTTATCGAGCGCATGATGGATGGAAGGTATGCGCCCTCCAAGTTTGCCCTTCACGCCCAGACGCCCTTCGGTCACAATGGAAAACGTGTCAATTAGAAAGGTGTTTGCAGATGCAGTTCGATCAGGTGACGGTTATTGGTGGCGGTCTGGCGGGTTCGGAATGCGCGATCCAGCTGGCAGACCGCGGGTTTGCCGTAAAGCTGTGCGAGATGCGCCCCCAGGTGAGCTCCCCGGCTCACCATACCGATCACCTGGCAGAGCTCGTCTGCTCCAATTCGTTTAAGTCGACCCGTCCGGATTCCGCGGCTGGTTTGCTGAAGGCCGAGCTTGAGCGCATGGGTTCAGTCCTGCTCGATTGCGCCCATCGCGCCGCTGTTCCCGCCGGTGGTGCCTTGGCGGTCGACCGCGTCAAGTTTTCCGAGCTTGTCGAGGCCGAGGTTGCCGCCCGTCCCAATATCGAGATCATTCACGGCGAGGTCACGCAGATTCCCGAGGGTCACGTGGTCATTGCCGCCGGTCCCTTGTGCTCGCCGGCGCTGAGCGAAGAGGTCGTGAAGCTCGTCGGTGGCGACGCCCTTGCGTTCTTCGATGCCGCCGCGCCGATCGTCGATGCCTCCACGCTCGATATGGACGTGCTGTTCTCGCAGTCGCGCTACGAGGAGCAGGGGAGCGGCGACTATCTCAACGCTCCGCTCAACAAGGAGGAGTACGAGGCCTTTATCGAGGCGCTTACCACGGCCGACCGCGTGGTGCTCAAGGATTTTGAGGGCGGCGATCTGTTCCAGGCCTGCCAGCCTGCCGAGGAGGTTGCACGCACCGGCAAGGACGCCATTCGCTTTGGCGCCATGAAGCCCGTCGGCCTCACCGACCCGCGTACCGGACGTCGCCCTTGGGCGGCGATTCAGCTGCGTGCCGAGAACAAGGAGAAGACCGCTTACAATCTGGTGGGCTTCCAGACCAACCTGACCTTTGGCGAGCAGAAGCGCGTCTTCCATATGGTGCCGGGCCTGGAGAACGCTGAGTTCTTCCGCTATGGTGTCATGCACCGCAATACCTTTGTTGACGCCCCACACGTGCTCGATGGCACCTTTGCCGTGCCCGGTACCGGCGTGCGCCTGGCCGGTCAGATCACCGGCACCGAGGGGTACATGGAAGCCGTGGCGACAGGTCTGCTCGCGGCGCTCAACACCTATGCCGAGGCTATCGGTGCCGCGGGCGTCGAGTTGCCGCGTGTGGGCGCCCTGGGTGCGCTCGTGGGCTATGCGACCGATCCTGCCACCGTGGGCTATCAGCCCATGCATGTTAACTTTGGACTGGTGCCGCCGCTCGAGGACGGTAAGCGCCGCAGCAAGCGCGACCGCTACCAGGCCTATGCGGACCGTGCGCTCGAGGCCCTTGATGCCTATCTGGCCACTCGCCCCGACCTGTTTGGGGGCGACCGGTCATAGCTTTTGACCTGTACGACACCGTCGACTCGTTTATCGCCTATATCGCACGTGTCGAGGGACTTTCTCCCAACACGGTGACGGCCTATGGCTCGAGGCTGGAGCGCTTTGCTGCCTGGTGCGAGCGCGAGGATATCGATGCTTTTGCTGCCGACGTGCGTACCATTCGTCGCTATCTTGCCGAGCTTTCGCGTGACCAGGTGGCTCCCCGAACGCTTGCGGCGCATCTGTCTGCCATTCGCTCGCTCTATCGGTGGATGGCTGCCGAGGGGATTGTCGAGGGTGATGCGGTCTCGGCGATCGCATCGCCCAAGCTGCCGCGTGACCTGCCGGGCGTCCTTACGACCCAGCAGGTCGAGGCGCTGCTCAAGACGCCTGATACCTCGACGCCCGCGGGACTGCGCGATGCGGCGATGCTCGAGCTGCTCTATGCCTCGGGTGCTCGTATCTCTGAGCTCGCAGCACTCAATGTGGAGTCCATCGCTTGGTCCGAACGCACGCTGCGCCTTTGGGGCAAGGGGAGCAAAGAACGTATCGTCCCTCTGTATCGTCGTGCGCTCGAAGTGACGCGTCTCTATATTGAGGAGGGGAGGCCGGAGTTGCTCTCTCGTGCAAAGCGCCTTGACCTCGCTACCGGGCCGCATCCGCTGCTTATATCGGCGCACGGCAATCGCATGAGCGCCGCCATGCTCCGGCGGCGGTTCCATACGCTGGCGACGCTCGCCGGCATTCCGGCCGACATCGCCCCGCATGCGATGCGCCATACCTTTGCGACCGACTTGCTCGAGGGCGGTGCGGACCTGCGCTCGGTTCAAGAGCTGCTGGGTCATGCGAGCCTGTCCACGACGCAGATCTACACGCATCTCACACCCGATCGGCTTAAGCGGGCTGTGGCTCAAGCCCATCCCCGCGGCGAATAGTGGCCGGCACGTCCCGCGCCGCACTCAGGTGTGTGGTTTTGATTGCGGGTTGGCAGGAAGATGCATTCCTGCTATCATTCATCGGGTTGCTTCACGGCAACATGTTTTTATCACGCACGCGCGGCTACTTCATACCGTGGTGCCCGGGCTTTGGTAGCACATGTCCGGGTTGGTTTTGGAGGATGACCCCGCGCGGAGGCAAACCACAGGAGGTTTAACATGGCTACCAAGATTAATATCCGCACCCTGCTCGAGGCCGGCTGCCACTTCGGTCACCAGACCCGTCGCTGGAACCCCAAAATGAAGCCGTTCATCTTCGGTGAGCGCAACGGCATCTACATCCTCGACCTCAAGCAGACCATCCTCGACGCCGACCAGGCCTACACCTTCGTCAAGAACGTCGCCAAGGGCGGCAACGTGCTGTTCGTCGGCACCAAGAAGCAGGCTCAGGAGGCCGTCAAGAACGCTGCTGAGCGCGCCAACATGCCTTACATCAACCAGCGTTGGCTCGGCGGTATGCTGACCAACTTCGTCACCATCCGCTCTCGCATCAACCGCATGGAGGAGCTCGAGGCCATGGTCGAGGACGGCCGCATGGCTGTTCTGCCCAAGAAGGAGCAAGCTGTTCTCGGCAAGGAGCTCACCAAGCTCCAGACCAACCTCGGTGGCGCCCGCGACATGAAGGGTCTGCCCCAGGCTCTCTTCGTCATCGACACCAAGCGCGAGGAGAACGCCATCAAGGAGGCTCAGCGCCTGAACATCCCCGTCGTCGCCCTGATCGACACCAACTCCGATCCCGACGAGGTCGAGTACGGCATCCCCTGCAACGATGACGCTATCTCCGCTGTCACCCTTATGTGCGAGCTCATGGCTGACGCCTGCCTCGCTGGCTCCGGCAAGGAGCAGGTCTCCGAGGCCGAGATGGCCGCTGAGCCCAAGGCCGAGTAAATCAGTCTTAGTTAATTCTTTTTCATCTCTTTGAAAGGAACCACAATGGCCCAGATTACCGCCGCTATGGTCAAGCAGCTCCGCGAGATGACCGACTCCCCGATGATGGAGTGCAAGAAGGCTCTCGTCGAGGCTGACGGCGACATGGACGCCGCTGTCGACGTTCTGCGTAAGAACGGCCTTGCCAAGGCTGCCAAGAAGGCTGGCCGTGAGACCAACGAGGGCGCTGTCGCCGCGTTCGTCTCCGAGGATGGCAAGACCGGCGCTCTGCTCGAGCTCTCCTGCGAGACCGACTTCGTTGGCTCCAACGCCAAGTTCACCGGCTTTGCTTCCAAGGTCGCTGAGGTTGTCGCTACCACCGAGCCTGCTGACGTCGACGCTCTGCTCGAGAAGCCGATGGGCGAGGAGACCGTTTCCTCCGAGCTCACCGAGATGATTCACATCATGGGCGAGAACATGAAGATCTCCCGCTTCGCCGCCCGTAAGGCCGAGAACGGCGCTCTCGCTTCTTACATCCACATGGGTGGTAAGATCGGCGTCCTCGTCGAGTTTGCTTTCGAGAAGGCCGAGACCGCTCAGGCTGAGTCCTTCAAGACCTTCGCTCACGACGTTGCCCTTCAGGTTGCCGCCGTCGCCCCGATCTGCGCTACCCGCGATCAGGTTCCGGCCGAGACCGTCGAGCACGAGAAGCAGATCTACATGGCTCAGGCTGCCGAGTCCGGCAAGCCCGAGGCCATTCAGGAGAAGATGGCTGTCGGCCGTCTGGAGAAGTTCTACAAGCAGTCCGTGCTCACCGAGCAGGAGTTCATCAAGGACAGCTCCCTCACCATCAAGAAGTACGCTGAGCAGGTCTCCAAGGAGCTCGGCGACACCATTACCGTCGTTGCCTTTGACCGTCTGGTCCGTGGCGAGTAAATAAGCTCTTGTAGCTGGTAATGAGCAGGCTGTGGGTTTTACTCACAGCCTGCTTTTTCATGGCTCTTCTTAGAGCCTTTGATAGAATGTTGAGAGTTCAATCTAAAGGAGGATCGCTTTGTCCGACATCCGATATAAACGCGTGCTTCTTAAGCTTTCCGGCGAAGCACTTATTGGCGACGGCCAATATGGCATCGACCCCAAGGTTACCGACCATCTTGCCAAGCAGGTCAAGGAGCTGCTCGCCGTTGGCCATGAGGTCGGCGTCGTTGTCGGCGGCGGCAATATTTTCCGCGGTATGGCCGGCGCTGCCGGTGGCATGGAGCGTGCTCAGGCCGACTACATGGGCATGCTGGCAACCGTTATGAACGCGCTCGCCCTGCAGGATGCCTTCGAGCATAACGATGTTCCCTGCCGCGTGATGAGCGCTATCCAGATGAACGAGATCTGCGAGCCCTATATTCGCCGTCGCGCCATCAACCACCTTTCCAAGGGCAACGTCGTTATTTTTGCCGCCGGTTCGGGCAATCCGTACTTTACGACCGACACCGCCGCGGCTCTTCGTGCGTGCGAGATCGGCGCCGAGATTCTGATTAAAGCCACCAAGGTTGACGGCATCTACGACAAGGATCCCGTCAAGTGCGCCGATGCCGTCCGTTTTGACAAGATTACCTATCACGAGGTTCTCGTCCGCGGCCTGCAGGTTATGGATTCCACGGCTACGGCACTGTGCCAGGATAACCGTATGCCGATTTTGGTCCTCAACATCGATGGCGAGGACACCGTCAAGCGCGCGCTTTCGGGTGAGCCCGTCGGCACGCTCGTCTATCAGGAGGATTAAGCATGGCAGAGAACATCACCGCCCACATGGACAAGTCGCTCGAGTCCCTCAAGCATAACTTCTCCAAGGTCCGTACCGGCCGCGCCAATGCCAACATTCTGTCCGACATCACCGTCGATTATTACGGTGTTCCCACGCCGGTCACGCAGGTTGCCGCCGTCAAGACCCCCGAGGCCCACATGCTGCTCATCGAGCCGTGGGACAAGGCACTCATCAATGCTATCGTCAAGGCCATCGGCGCTTCCGATCTGGGTATTACCCCCAACTCCGATGGCACCGTCGTTCGTCTTCCGTTCCCGGCTCCCACTGAGGAGCGCCGTCGCGAGCTCGTCAAGGAGTGCCGCGAGTACGCCGAGCAGGCCAAGGTGTCTATCCGTAACATCCGTCGCGACTTCAACAACAAGCTCGAGCGCGATGAGGAGCTCACCGAGGACGATGTCCGTCGCGAGCAGGCCAAGGTCCAGAAGCACACCGATGAGTATGTCGCCAAGGTCGAGGAGCTTCTGAAGGAAAAAGAAGCCGAGGTCATGGAGATCTAAGGTGCAATACGACGAGCATAAACTGGTCGAGTACTTTGCCGACGCCCCTGCGGGCGTCGGTTTTTCCGACCTTGACCTCAATAACATTCCGCACCATATCTCGTGCATCATGGACGGCAACGGTCGCTGGGCCACGTCGCGCGGTCTTGCGCGCACTGAGGGCCACAAGGCGGGTATCGTCTCCCTTCGTGAGATTATTACCGCCTGCGTGCGTCTGGGCGTCGACGTGCTTTCTGCCTATGCGTTTTCGACCGAAAACTGGAATCGCCCTCAGCACGAAGTCAACGTTCTGATGCACCTGTTTGCCAAGACGTTCATCGACGAGCTGCCGCTTCTGAAGCGCGAAAACGTGCGCGTTGTCTTTTTGGGTGACATTTCCGCGCTGCCCAAGAAGACCCGCGACGTTTTTGAACGCGGTCTTGCTGAGTGCGCCGATCACACCGGCATGACGCTGGCGCTTGCCGTCAACTACGGCGCGCGTGCCGAGATTACCCGCGCTGTCCGTCAGATCGCACTCGACGCTGCCGCCGGTAAGATCGATCCTGCCGCAATTGATGACGACATGGTGGCTTCCCACCTCTATACCGCCGGCCTTCCCGATCCTGAGCTTGTGATTCGCACTTCTGGTGAGCTGCGCCTTTCGAACTATCTGCTGTGGCAGGTGGCTTATTCCGAATTCTACGTCACCGATACCTATTGGCCCGACTTTGATCGTTGGGGCCTTGTCGACGCCATTTTGGCCTATCAGGGCCGTGACCGTAGGTTTGGTGGTCTGAGCAAGACCGAGGAGGCTTAATCGTGTCCGATCGTCCCAAGGCAACTGCTCCCAAGACATCTGAGCGCAAGGCTGTCGCTGCGGGAGCGCCCGCAGCGAAGAATGGCACCGGTTCGTGGCTTGCGGGCTTTATCACCCGTGCCGCCGCCGGTATCGTTTACGCCGTTGTCTTTATCCTGTGCCTGGTTTTGGGTATCGTGCCCACGGCCATCTTTGTTTCTGTCATGAGCGGTCTGTGCTGCTATGAGTTTTTCCGTATGACGAGGCTCGATGGCAAGATGGCTAACGAGCGCATGGGTATCGCTGCCGCCGTACTCTTTCCGCTGTCGGCGTTGGGCGATTCGATGTTGCTGAATGCCCTGCTTTTTGCCCTGATGCTCGCTGTGGGCATTTGGTATGTCTGGTCGCCGCGTACCCGCATCTCTGATGTGGCCGTGACGCTCATGGGTCCCATCTACACTGGCTTTATGCTGTCGGCTATCGTGCTGCTGCGCGATGCCGTGCCCGGTTTTGCCGGCGCCTTGCTTTCGGTGGGCGTTTGCGCGTCCCTTTGGGTCTCCGATTCGTTTGCCTACATCGTGGGCAGCCGTATCGGCAAGCACAAGATGGTTCCCAAGATCTCTCCTAAAAAGAGCTGGGAGGGATTTGTCGGCGGCATTCTGGGCTCGGTTTTGATTTGGCTCATCCTGTGGGCGACGCACTTCTACAAACTCAGCCTGCCCTATGCGCTGCTGTGCGGCTTGGTCGTGTCCATCCTGGGCGTTATCGGCGACCTTATCGAGTCGCGCATCAAGCGTGGCGTGGGCGTCAAGGATTCCGGCAACCTTATCCCGGGCCATGGCGGCATGCTCGACCGTAGCGACTCGCTTATCTTTGGCTGCATTACCGCGCAGCTGCTTTTGATGATCGGGGGCGTGCTGTAATGTCATTCCAGACGACGTATGGCTCCGATGGACGCCTTCGTGTTGCCATCCTTGGTTGTACGGGCTCTATCGGCACGCAGGCACTCGACGTGTGCCGTCAGCATGCCGATCGACTGCAGGTAACGGCGCTGTCCGTCAATTCCAGCACCTCGGAGCTCGTTGCCGCCGCCCGCGAGTTCTCGGTTCCGGCCGTTGCCGTGGCCGACTCCGCCCACGGTGCGGACGCCGTGCTGCAGGAGCTGCCCGAGGGCACGGAGCTCGGTGTTGGTGCGCAGGCGGTTTGTGAGCTCGCACGTCGCGATGATGTCGACTGCGTGCTCGTCGCTATTGTGGGTGCCGCCGGGCTCGAAGCGAGCCATGCGGCCTTGACCTCGAATAAGCGTCTTGCCCTTGCCAACAAGGAGTCCCTCGTCGTCGGTGGCGACTTGCTTATGCCGTTGGCGCAACCGGGCCAGCTTATTCCAGTCGACTCTGAGCACTCCGCCATCTACCAGTGCTATCTGGGGGAGAACCCACGCGAGGCTCATTGTATTTGGCTCACCTGCTCGGGCGGTCCGTTCTTTGGCCGCACGCGCGACGAGCTCAATCGCGTGACGCGTGCCGATGCCCTCGCACATCCCACGTGGGCCATGGGTGCCAAGATCACCATCGACTCCGCCACCCTCATGAACAAGGGTCTGGAGCGCATTGAGGCCATGCATCTGTTTAACTGCGACCTCGATTTCATTAACGTGGTCGTGCAACGTCAGTCCAAGATTCACTCTATGGTCGAGTTTGCCGACGGCTCCGTGATGGCGCATCTCGGTGCTTCCGACATGCGTATTCCCATCCAGTTCGCGTTCTCGTATCCCGAGCGTTGGGATACCCCGGCGCCTCGTATCGATTTCCGCGAGTTGGGGCAGCTCACGTTTGATGCTGCCGACATGGATACCTTCCGCTGTCTGGCACTGGCCGAGCGTGCCGGCAAGACGGGTGGCACCATGCCGTGCGTGCTCAATGCCGCCAACGAGGTCGCCGTCGATGCCTTTCTGCACGATGGCTGCAGCTTTACCGATATCGATCGCATTGTGGAATCCTGCATGGATGCCCACGATATGCAGGCGGTCGATTCGTTTGAGCAGCTTCGCGACATCGATGCGTGGGCGCGTGAAAAAGCTGCGCAGGTGCTCGCCGCAACCCGTTCCTAACCCATAAGGATTGCTTTTTCGTTTTATGGATACTGTTCTGAGCGTTCTTTCATCGGTCTTTTGGGGCCTGCTGATGCTTTCCGTCCTCGTGTTTTTGCACGAGGGCGGCCACTTTTTGGCGGCGCGTGCCTGCGGCGTCCGTGTGACCGAGTTCTTTTTGGGCCTTCCGTGCCGCTTTGACATCCATTACACGTCGCGTCGCATTGGAACTAAGTTTGGCGTGACCCCGCTGCTGCTGGGTGGCTACGCTGCCATCTGCGGTATGGATCCGACCGACGTCTCGTGCGCCGATCGCGTGCTCGCGGCTATCTATCGTCATGGTCGCGTGACCGTTGCCGACCTTGCCGCCGAACTTGAGCTGTCCGAGGGGGATGTGCTCGAGGCATGTGCCTTGCTCTTGGGTTGGGGCTCCATCGCGCCCTGGTATGAGGAAGGGGAGAAGCCCTCGCCGAGCTACTATCCCACCAAGTATCAGACGCTGCCGCGAGACGCGGCGGGCTACACCACCTTTGACGGCCGCCGGTTCGATCGAGAGCATGCGACTGCCGAGGGCGATGTGTGGGAGCTGCCGTGCGGCGAAGCCGAGTTCCTTGCGCAAGAGCGTTCGCATACCTATCTGGGCCAGGGTTTTCTCAAGCGCGCCTTTATGCTGCTCGCGGGCATTCTCGTCAATATCCTGACGGGCTTTTTGCTGCTTATGAGCATCTACTCTATTGCGGGTGTCACCGTGCCGATGGATACCAACGTGATCGGTCAGGTTGACGAGGGGTCTATTGCCGCCAAGGCGGGTATCGAGGGCGGCGACGCGATCCTTTCGGTTGACGGAGTATCGTGCGCTACCTGGATGGACGTTTACGATGCCATCGGCAAGGCCGCCGGTAAGGACGATATCGCCATTGAGTATGAGCGCGACGGCAAGCAGCATTCGACCTCGGTTGCGCTCAAAGAGGACGAGCGCCTAGGTGTGTATGCCTCTACGCAGGTGGTCCGTTTAGACCCCATCACGTCGGCTCGCCTGTCGTTCTCCTATGTCGTGCGGACAGCGGAGGGCGTGATGCGCCTGCTCCAGCCGCAGCATACGATGGAGATTCTCGATCAGTCTTCTTCGATCGTGGGCATTAGCGTTATGTCCTCACAGGCTGCTGCTGCCGGCCCTGCCACGTTCCTTTCGTTTGCCGCCCTCATTTCGTTCTCGCTTGGCTTTATGAACCTGTTGCCCATCCCACCACTCGATGGCGGCAAGCTGGTCATCGAGATCATTCAAAAGTTTGCGGGTCGCGAGCTGCCACTCAAGGTGCAGACGATTGTGAGCTATGTTGGCATCGCGCTCTTTGCACTGCTATTTGTCTATATGCTTCGTTCCGACGTCCTTCGATTTATTTTGTAGGGGAGTGTTTGGATTGTCTTTAACCCATCCTTTGCCGCGCGAGTTGACGCGCCCCGTGCATGTGGGCGGTGTGCAGATCGGTGGCGGCGCGCCGGTGGTGGTCCAATCCATGACCTGCACCGATACCGCTGACGCCCAGGCAACGCTTGCGCAAGTGTGCGCGTTGGCGCAGGCTGGCTGCGATATCGTGCGCGTGAGCGTGCCCACCGAGGCCGCGCTTGAGGGTTTCCGCACCATCTGTGCCGAGTCTCCGGTGCCGATCGTCGCCGATATTCACTTTAACCATAAGCTCGCCATCGGCGCCGTCGAGGCTGGTGCCGCCAAGCTTCGCATCAATCCCGGCAATATCGGCGATTGGGCTAAGGTCGATGCCGTCATCGACGCCGCCGGCGCTGCGGGCTGTGCGATTCGCATCGGTGTCAACGCCGGCTCACTCGAGCAGGATATCGCTGAGCGCGACGAGCTTACGCAGCCCGAGAAGCTCGTGATGTCGAGCGAGCGTTTCGTCAAGCACTTTGAGGACCGCGGTTTTACGAACATTGTGCTTTCGGCCAAGGCCCATAGCGTGCAAACGACGCTTGATACCTATCGAGCCCTGTCGCGTGAGATTCCCCACGTTCCGCTTCACCTGGGCGTGACGGAGGCGGGGACCAAGCTCCAGGGCACCATCAAGAGCTCTGTAGGCTTGGGTATCTTGCTTTTCGAAGGCATTGGCGACACCATGCGTGTGTCGCTCACAGCCGATCCGGTTGAGGAGCCGCCGGTTGCCTGGGGAATTTTGCAGTCGCTGGGCCTGCGTCGCCGTGGTCCCGAGATTGTCTCGTGTCCCACGTGCGCTCGTTGCCAGGTCAACCTCATTCCCATCGCCGAGGAGGTTACCGAGCGACTGAAGAACTATTCCGCGCCGCTTTCCATCGCCGTGATGGGATGTGCCGTTAATGGCCCCGGCGAGGCTTCCGACGCCGACTTGGGCGTGGCCTGTGGACGAGGTCAGGGCCTGCTCTTTTCGCATGGCCAGATCATTGGTAAAGTAGCTGAGGATCAAATTGTCGACGCGCTCATGGCCGAGGTCGACAAGCTTATTGAGGAGAAGTAAATGACTCGAGCAATGTATATGTCTAAGCTTTACGCGCCGACGCTCAAAGAGGATCCGGCGGACGCCGAGCTTGCGAGCCACCGTCTGCTGCTTCGCGCCGGCATGATCCGCAAGGAGGCCGCCGGCCTGTATTCCTATCTGCCGCTCGCATGGCGCTCGATCCGCAAGATCGAGAACATCGTGCGCGACGAGATGGATGCCGCCGGTGCCCAGGAGCTCATGATGCCTATCATGGTCGATGCCGAGCTGTGGCGTGAGTCCGGCCGTATCGATGCCTATGGCAAGGAGCTCGTGCGCTTCGATGACCGTCACGGCCGTGAGTTCGTGCTGGGCCCCACCCACGAGGAGACTGTCACCGCCCTGGTGCGCAATGAACTGCGCTCCTATAAGCAGCTTCCCGTCAACCTCTACCACATCCAGGACAAGTTCCGTGACGAGTTCCGTCCCCGCTTTGGCCTGATGCGCGGTCGCGAGTTCATCATGAAGGACGCCTACAGCTTCTCCGCCACGCAGGAGAGCCTGCAGGAGGAGTACGACAAGATGAAGCAGGCCTATGCCAACATTTGCGAGCGCTGCTACATCAAGGCCCTGCCCGTTGTCGCCGACTCCGGCGAGATCGGTGGCGATACCTCCGTCGAGTATATGGCTTTGGCCGACGCCGGCGAGGCTTCGCTCGTCTACTGCGACGATTGCGGCTTCGCTGCCGACGATGAGGCCGCAAGCACCAAGGTCGTTGTGACCGAGGGTCCTGGCGACGGTACGCTCACCAAGGTCAAGACTCCGGGCATGGGCACAATCGAGGCCGTTGCAAAGTTCTTTGGCTTCCCCGAGAACGGCACGCGCAAGTCCTTGGCTCTCATCGATGCCGAGGGCAAGCCAGTCGTGGCCATTGTCCCGGGCGATCATGAGCTCAATGACTGCAAGGCCGAGCATGTCTTTGGCAAGGGTTATCGCATGATGACCGATGAGGAGCTCCAGACCTACGGTCTGCATAAGGGCTTTATCGGACCGGTTAACCTGCCCGAGGGCATTCGTCTGGTCTGCGACGAGAGCCTGCGCGAGTCCAAGCAGTGGGCCTGCGGTGCCAACGAGGTCGACTATCACTTTACCGGTGCCTGCCCCGAGCGCGACTTTACCGTCGACGAGTGGGCTGATCTGGTCACCGTTGTCGCCGGCGACCCCTGCCCGCACTGCGGCAAGCCGCTCTCTGCTGCCCGTGGCATCGAGGTCTCTCAGGTCTTCCAGCTGGGCACCAAGTATTCCGAGGCCATGGGTGCCACCTTTATGGATGAGGACGGTAAGGAGAAGCCGCTCATCATGGGTTGCTACGGCGTTGGTGTGTCCCGCTCGCTCGCTGCCGTCGTGGAGCAGCACAACGACGAGCACGGCATCGTCTGGCCGGTCTCCGTTGCCCCGTACGAGGTCGCGGTGATTCCGCTCGATCCCAAGAAGGAGGAGTGCGCTATCGTCTGCGAGCAGATCGTTGATGGCCTGTGCGCCGAGGGTATCGAGGTTGTCGTCGACGACCGCGACGAGCGTCCCGGCTTTAAGTTTGCCGACAACGATCTTATGGGCTTCCCGTATCAGGTCGTTCTGGGTAAGCGTGGCCTTAAGAATGGCACCGTTGAGCTCAAGGACCGTGCCACGGGTGAGCGCGAGGATGTGGCGATCGACGAGGTCGTCGCCAAGGTCGCCGAGCTTGTGAAGGCAGCACGCCGTTAATCGACGATTTCGCTTGTAGTTCGATATACGGGACGGCCCCGCATTTCTCCAGATCGGGGAGATGCGGGGCCGTCCTTTTATCTTGTGGCATCCTCGATATCTAAAAGGAAAACCCCACAGCCCATGCGAGCTGCGGGGTTTTCCTTGTGCCTCCGATGCGAAATAAATCGCTCAGATATTACTGATAATCGACGACGTCGATCCAGTTCTTCAGGAACTCATCGTTCACGTTGCGCTTACGAGCGAGCTCGGAAGCGGCAACGATGCTCGTCCACTGACGCACGACCTGCATGGGCATGTCGGCGCGGTCGCAGTAGAGCTCCAGGTAGGCCTCGGCCTGGTCCTTGCTGTTGAGGGCAAAGAGCAGGTAGGTGGTGGCAACGTCGGCAGCAGGGGAGCCCTGGGTGGCGTGTGCCCAGTCGCACACATAGAGCTGGCCGTCGTCGCCGACGATGACGTTGGAGGGGTTGAAGTCGCCGTGGCAGACCTTGAACTCCTTGGTCATGCCGTCCAGACGCTCCTGAAGGTTGTAGCGCGTGGTGGCATTGAGCTGATCAAGGCTGTCGATCATGCGGGCGTACTTGTCGCGCTGACGGTTGAGCAGCGGGGAGGTGTAGCCGTGGATCTCGATCTGGAGGTCGACGAACATCTCGAGGTACTCACCAAAGCGCTGGGGCTCGGCAGTCATCTTCTCGGCAAGGGTGGTGCCCGGAACCTTCTCGGTCACGAGCGCCCAGCCGTTGGCGTTCTCGAGCTGGGAAACCTCGAGAGCCTTGGGGCTGCGGATGCCGCACTCATTGATGCGGGCAAGATTCAAAGCCTCGTTGAACACGTCGGAGACAGGCTTGGTCTCGTTAAAGACCTTGACAATCTTGTCGCCCAGGTCGTAAACGACCTTGTTGCCACGGCGGACGAGCTCGGTCTTGGAATCGGGTAGCAGCATGGTTGCATCCTTTCAACGATGCGATAGAAGCGACGGCGGGGGTGTGT
>CABUTN010000038.1 GCA_902494565.1 uncultured Collinsella sp.
AGAGCTCGAGCGTATCGATCATAAAGACGATGTTCGTCTCGGTCGGGTGCTTGCTCGTCGCCGAGATGCGCCCGGCGCTGACAAGCGACGCCGCCTCGGGACACACCGCCCGCGCCGCATCCATGCAGGCCGCAGGATCGGTTCCCGGCGGCGTTGCCAGCACGGCCCACGCAATGGACTCGTGACGCGGGTCGACCCACTCGATAGAACAAATGCGATCGGCATACGTGCGGAACAGATCGGGGTAGCTCGTGAGCATCGTCAGCAGCTCGCGCTCCCCCGCCAGGGATTTCCGCTCCAGATCGGTCAAAACAATCGGCATCGACGGAGCTGCCGCCGCGCTTGAACTATCGGCAACGGGCGCAGCGCTTTCCATCCCCGCTGGCACATCGATTGGCGGCAGATCCTCGTCGACCTCCACCGGCGCGGCCCCATAGGCATCAAGCGGAACGTAGTCGTACGGGTCCTCCTCGACCGGTGCGGACACCGGCGGCGTCGCGCCCGCAGCCCAGGCACCGCGAGACGTCCCCTGCGAACCAGACGCCCGACCGCCCGCGCTGCCCGCGCGCTCAGCTTGCGCGCGTTGACGCTCGTAGTTCTGCTCACGCCGGCGCTCGGCATCCTCGCGCTTGGCGACATCGCGAAACACACGGCCCGAGCTCGCGCGCACGGTCTCTAGGTCCAAACCCAACAGATCGGCAATCTGGATAAAGTACGTGTCGATCATATAGCTGTCGCGCAGCGGATAGATGAGTGTCAGCGCATCCTCGAGCGCTTTGGCGCGACCGCCCGGTGTGGTAATGTCGCTCGACTCCTGCAGCGAACGGTAGACAAAGTCCATGAGGGGCTCGGCGGCATCGATGCGCGCCTGAAGTGCCTCGCCGCCATGCGCCGTGATGAACTCCATGGGGTCGTTGCCGTCGGGCAGCACCACGCAGCGCAGGTCCATCGAATCCTGCTCGATAAACTGAATCGCTCGGCGAGCGGCCTTTTGACCGGCGGCGTCGCCATCGAACATATATACAATGCGCTTGGCAAAACGGGTGAGTGTCTTAACGTGATGTTCCGTCAGCGCCGTGCCCAGCGTGGCGACGACGTTTTTGATCCCCGCCTCCCAGCAGGCGATACAGTCGGTATACCCCTCCACCACGATGGCGGTATCCTGCGCGACGATAAACTCCTTGGCCCAGTTAAAGCCGTAGAGGTTTCGCTTTTTATGAAACACGCTCGTCTCGGCAGTGTTGAGGTACTTAGGCTGTCCATCGCCCATGATACGCCCGCCAAAGGCGATATTGTGACCCTGCTCATCAAAGATGGGAAACATCACGCGGTCGTAAAACCGGTCGGCAAGCTGTCCGCGCCCACGGCTCACGGCCACGTTGGCGTCGATCATCTCCTGCGGGGTAAAGCCCGCCTGAGACAGGTGCGAAACCAGCGCGCTGCGACCCGGCGCAAAACCCAGGCAGTAGCGGCGACAGACATCTCCGCCCATACCACGGCTGGCAAAGTACTCGCGCGGACGGCTGTCCTTACCGCGCATAAGCATGGTGTGGTAGAACTGGGCCGTCTCGGCGCACAGGTCATAGATGCGGGCACGCTTGGTGCCGCGATCGCGCTGCGCACCGGTATCGTGCAGTTCAATGCCCGCACGATCAGCCAAATAGCGGATCGACTCGAGAAAACTCAGGTTCTCGCGCTTCATGATATAGGTGAAGACGTCGCCGCCCTCGCCGCAGCCAAAGCAGTGCCACACCTGCGTAGCAGGGATAATGTGAAACGATGGGGTCTTTTCGCCATGAAACGGGCAGCAGCCCCAAAACTCATGGCCGCGGGGCTTGAGCTCAACCGTTTCCTGCACGATGGCAACCAAGTCCGACGCCGAGCGTACCTGATCTTTTTCCTCATCGCTAATCACGGATACTCACCCCCTGCTCACCCAAGTTATGACGGATATCGTCGATATTACCCTCGACGGTCGCGATAAGCTCGTCCAGGGAATCGAACACGCGAGACGGACGCAGCCAGCGCGTAAACGCCAGCGACACGGAAGCGCCATACAGGTCGCCCGCATAGCCGATCAAGTTGGCCTCGAGATGCGCCGAGGCGGCATCATCGGCATAGGTCGGCGGCAGGCCGACGTTAACGGCAGCAGGCCATACGGTATCGTCGACCAGCACCAGACCCTCATAGACGCCATCGGCAGGCACTTGGATGCCATCGGGCACCTGGATGTTTGCCGTGGGAAAGCCCATGTCGGAGCCCTCGTGACGGCCAGCCGCTACAACACCGCGCAGCATATAGGGACGGCCGAGAAGCTCAGTAGCCAGCTCCACATGGCCCTGACCAAGCTCATGGCGGATACGCGTGGCGCAGATAATCTGCCCGTTAACGCAGAGCAAGTCGTGACCGTAAACGTCAACCCCACGCTCAGTGCCCCAGGCGCGCATCTCGTCAACGCCCGAAGCGCCGCCGCGGCCGAGCCTAAAGTCGCTGCCTACACGAATGGAGCGAATGTCGACAACGCGCGACAACAGCGCCAGAAACCCGACATGGTCGAGTGCCGCCACGGCGGGCGTAAAGGGAACGGCCACCACCGCATCGACCCCAGTTTGAGCCAGGGCATGCAGGCGGTCGGCCGTCGTCATCAATTTTTGAGCGGGCGAAGGGCTCACCACAACGTCCGGATCAGGATCGAAGGTGATCACGACCGCTTTGCTGCCGTGATCATGCGCATCGCGAATAACCGCGTCGATCAGCTCTTGGTGCCCACGATGCACGCCATCAAACACGCCAATGGCGATCGACGCGGCGCCCAAGAACTCGCACCCATCAAAAGCATCGGCAGAAACGATACGGGCCTCATCCAACTCACCCGCGAAAAAAATACGCGCGAGCTCGTGGGGCGCCAGCATCATCGAACACCGCCGATCGCCTGCGGAAAGACGTGCTCCATCACAAAGCGGCCGCCCTCGATACGAGCAAGCGCCTTCAATCCACCATCGAGCACGAGCGCGAACGGCGCCTTCGCCGTATCGAAATCCGCAAGCGCGCGTTCAACGGGAATGCGGCGACCACAAAGCAGGTCGTCTGCAAGATTACCCGGCAAATCGACACGCGTGGCACCAAGGGCGGCGATGGGATCCAGAGCAAAGCCGGCAGCGGTCTCGGCAGAGAGCTCCTCTACCGAATAACAGGCGCCAATGGAAACCACGCCGGAGGCCGTACGGCGCAGCGCGGAAATATGCGAAGCACTATCGCAGGCGCGACCCAAATCGCGAGCGAGCGCGCGAATGTAGGTGCCCTTGCTTACCGAAAACGCCACGGTCCAGACGCACGTATCGTCCTCACCGCTCACGGCGATCAGGTCGGCGGCATAGACCTCGACGGGGCGCGGAGGCAAGTCGACCGCATTGCCCTCACGAGCGCTCTTATAGGCGCGAACGCCATTGACCGAGATGGCCGAAAACGCTGGCGGCACCTGCATCTGCGGACCAAGCATAGCGGCTAGCTGCTCACGGGCGTAAGCGAGATCGCGCAGCTCGGGGTCAACGGGCACCGTGCGGACGGCCTCGCCCTCCGCGTCATCGGTATTGGTCTCGACGCCAAACGAAATGTCGGCGACATAACTTTTGGTATCGAGGGTTAGCATGCCCAGCAGACGGGTCGCCTGGCCCACGCCCACCACCATGACACCCGAGGCCATGGGGTCGAGCGTACCGGCATGGCCGACGCGTCGCTCATGGAGGGCGCGTCGGCACTGCGATACCACGTCGTGGGACGTACAGCCCACCGGCTTATCGACGGCGAGCAGCATATTCAATTGAGAAGGCGTACGACGAGCCATGTACCATCCAAAATGTTAGAGCTCGACGGTCACCGAAGCGGGATCCTCCCCTACCAGCTCGGCCAGCATGGGAAGTGCCACGGCGAGCGTCTCGCGAATCGTTCCGTTGTTGGAAAAGCCGGCGGCGGCATGATGCCCGCCACCGCCAAAGTTGGCAGCGATCTCGGACACATCGAGGTCGCCCTTGGAGCGCAGGTTGCCGCGCACCTTGGTATCGCCCTCAATGCCCTTCAGGAACAGGCAGACCTCCACACCCATCACCGAACGCACCACATCGACCAGGCCGTCGCACTCGTCCGAAGTGACGCCGCAGGCCTCGAGGTCGCTCTGGTACGCATAGCTATATGCCACGCGACCGTGCGCCACCGTCTTGATGCGGCCCATAACGATGGACTTGAGATGCAAGAACTCAACGCGCATGCTCTGGTAGACCTCGAGCGCAACACGCGCCGGATCGGCACCGTGCGCGACCAGGCGCGAGGCGGCATGGAACGCAGCGGCATCGGCGTTTTGATACTGAAAACGACCGGTATCGGTCACCAGGCCGCACAGCAGACACGTCGCGACACCATCACGAGCCACAATACCGCAATTATCCAAAAAGCGGTCGATAATCATGGCGCAGGCCGCGGCGCCGACGCACCTCAGGCTCAGCTCGGCAAATTCCTCGCGCGCCGGATGGTGATCGAAGCACACCACATGCGACGAGCGGCGGAGCACCTCGGCTGAGTTGTTCAGACGCTCGACGACCGGCACGTCCACCGAGATGAACAGGTCCGGATTTCCGGTATACGCAGATGCCGGCATCAGACGGTCGGCACCCTCCATAAAGCGGTAGATGCGCGGAACCGGGTCATCGTCTGCCAGCAGCAGGGCAATGTCCTTGTTGGGGAAAAACTTCATAAGCGATAAGCCCAGACCCAGCACGGAGCCCAGGGCGTCACCATCGGGAGACGTATGTCCCGAAATCGCAATGGAGGACGCACCCTCGATAAGCTCGAGGATGCGTCGCTGAATATCTGCAGACTCGCACGATGCGAGGTCGGCGGAATTACTCATCTAAAGCTGCCTCCTGGGCGGCATCCGCAATTGGATAGCCGTCCTCGTCCTTTTCGATCGCAAGCGTGGCGGGAACGTTTTCCAGCGCGCGCGTGATGCGCTCGGCCTCATCGGTCGAGCGATCGATGCGAAAATCGAGCTCGGGCGTGACGCGCCAATCGAGCGAGCGGGCCAACAGGCTACGGATGCGGCCCTTGGCGCTGGCAAGCGCCTCCATGACCTCGTCGTAGCGGCTCGCGTCGCACGACACGTACACGCGCGCGAACGAACGGTCCACCGCGACCTCGACCGCGGTCAGGGTGACCAGGTCGAGACGCGGATCGGAAACCTCAAAGAGCAGGATATAACCGAGCTTCTCGCGAAGCTGCTCGCCCAGACGGCGGGTTGCCTGCGTTTGCTTCATAGCGCTACCCCCTACTCGGTACGGGCAACCTGGTCGATGCGGTAACCCTCAATGGTGTCGCCAGGCTTGATGTCCTGGAAGTTCTCCAGGCCAATACCGCCCTCGGAGCCGCTCTTGAGGCTCTTGGCCTCGTCCTTGTAGTGGCGCATCGAGGCGATTTTACCGTTGAAGACCACGATGCCGTCGCGCACCAGGCGCACGGAATCGGTCGCGGCGATCTCGCCCTCTTCGACGCGGACACCGGCGGCGATACCGACCTTGGGCACCTTGAAGGTGTCCAGAACGGTCGCGGAACCCGTGGAGACCTCGACCTCGGTGGGCTTGAGCATACCGATGCGGGCAGCGTCAAGGTCCTCAAGGCACTTGTAGATGACGTCGTAGCAACGGATCTCGACGCCCTCGCGCTCAGCGGCGGAGCGGGCCTTGCCGTCGGGACGGACGCCAAAGCCGATGATGATGGCGTTGGAGGCGTCGGCCAGGACGACGTCGGTCTCGTTAATGGCGCCAACGGCGGAGTGGATCGTGTTGATGCGCACCTCGGACTGGTCCATCTTGTCGAGGGAGTCCTGAAGGGCCTCGATGGAACCCTGGACATCGGCCTTGATGATCAGGTTCAGCTCCTTGACCTCGGCGTCGGCGATGGTCTCGAAGAGGTTCTCGAGCGTCACGTGCTTCACGCGGCTCTGCTCCTCGATACGGGCCTTGAGCGAACGCTCGTCGGCCAGCGCACGTGCCTCGCGCTCGTCCTCGAACACGCGGAACTCGTCGCCGGCGTTGGGGACGGACTGCAGGCCCAAGATCTCGACGGCGTCGGAGGGACCGGCCTCGGTGACGGCGTTACCCTTGGGGTCGAGCATGGCACGGACGCGGCCATAGGTAAGGCCGGCGACCAGCGTGTCGCCCACGTGCAGGGTACCGCGGGTCACGAGTACGGTGGCAACCGAGCCGCGGCCCTTATCGAGCTTAGCCTCGAGAACGTTGCCCGAAGCGAAGGTATCAGGGTTGGCCTTGAGCTCGAGCACGTCGGCCTGGAGCAGCACGGTCTCGAGCAGGTCGTCGATACCGATCTTCTGCTTGGCCGAGATGTTGACGAACATGTTCTGTCCGCCCCACTCCTCGGGGATGATGCCGTACTCGGTGAGCTCCTGGCGCACGCGGTCGGGGTTGGCGCCGGGCTTGTCGATCTTGTTCACGGCCACGACGATGGGCACCTCGGCGGCCTTGGCGTGGTTGATGGCCTCGATGGTCTGGGGCATGACGCCGTCGTCGGCAGCCACGATCAGAATGACGATGTCGGTCACCTTGGCGCCGCGGGCACGCATGGCCGTAAAGGTCGCGTGACCGGGGGTATCGATGAAGGTGATCTTGCGGTCGTTGATCATGACCTGCGAAGCGCCGATGGCCTGCGTAATGCCGCCCGCCTCGCCGGCAGCGACGCCGGTGTGACGGATGGCGTCGAGGAGGCTCGTCTTGCCGTGGTCGACGTGGCCCATGACGGTGACGACCGGGGCGCGCGGCTTAAGGTCGGCCGGATCGTCGTAGAACGAGAAGGTGTTCTCCTCCTCGGGGGTGATGATCTTGATCTGGCGGCCCAGGTCGTCGGCAACGAGCTCGACGAGGTCGTCGGACATGGACTGCGTCATGGTAAGCGGCGTGCCCAGCAGGAACAGGCGCTTGATGATGTCATTGGCCGGAACGTCGAGCGCCTCGGCGAGCTCCTGGACGGTAACGCCCTGGGAAACTTTGATGGCGTCGAGGTCCTCGGGGTTCACGCCCTGGGCCAGCGCCTCTTCAATCTTGCGCTCCTCCTGAGCCTTTGCGGCCTCGCGCTCGCGCTTCTCCTTGCGCTTTTTGCGGCGACCAGTGGACTCGCGAGAGGCCTCCTCGACGGCGGCACGAGCCTCCTCGAGCACCTTCTCGCGGCTATACTCCTCGGCCTCGCGAGCCATGCGGCTGTAGTGGTCCTCTTCGTTGTTGTGACCGCCCTTGCGCTTTTTGCCCTTGCCCTGCTTGTCGGGGTTGGGGAAGTCCATGCCGGCAGCGACGTTGTTGCTGGCGTTGGTGCGATGGCTGTGAGGACGGCTTTCGGAGGCGTTGCGCTCGGAGTTGTTGTCGGAGGCGTTGCGATCGTTGCGACGGCCACCGCGACGGTCGTTATTACCGCCACGACGGTTGCCGCGCTCGGCAGCGCGCTCGGCCTTGGCCTTCTCCTCGGCGTCCTTCTTCTCCTTGAGCACGGTCTCCTGTGCGGCGATCTGGTCGAGCAGCGAACGGAAGCGCGAACCGGAGTCGGAAGCGGGAACGGCGCGGCGCTGGGCCTCGCGGGCAGCCTCCTCCTTCTCGCGGGCAAGGCGCTCCTGCTCGGCCTTCTTCTTGGCCTCGGCCTCGGCGCGGGCGGCCTCCTCGGCGGCCTGGGCGGCGGCGAACTGGCGGCGCTCCTCCTCGCGTGCCTTCTCGGCGGCGATGCGCTCGCGCTCTGCCTCGGCAGCGCGTGCTGCCTCCTCGGCAGCAGCGGCCTGCTCCTCGGCCTGCTTGGCGGCCTCGACTTCCTGGGCGCGGGCCTCAATCACCGAGGCGAGCTGCTTGCGGACCATAGCGACGTAGGCGTCCTCCAGGGCGGAGGACGCGGACTTAGCGGGAATCTTCATTTCGGCGAGATGACCCATCAGTTCCTTGGAGGTCATGCCGAACTCTTTGGCCAGGGTGGACACACGGACTTTTGCCATATGACTTCACCTACCCTTTCTGGCACCTTGGGTGCCTAGAGACTGAACGAGCGTTGGGTATGCGCTGGGACCTGCCCGGCGCGACCGCGCGCTAGATCAGGTCCTCCGCATCATCGAAGGCGTCGGTGTCGTGAACACCGCAGAAACGGGAGCCGGGACGGGCCTGGTTGCGGCACTGGATGCCGTCCTCGGACACGAACTCGCAGCGACGGACGTCCTCGTCTTCCTCGTCGCCGATCAGATCGGCGGCGGGCTCCTCGTGAACGGGAACGTTCTTGAGGATGTCGGCGGCAAGGGTCTCGGACTTAATGTCGATGTGCCAGCCGGTCAGGCGCGCGGCGAGACGGGCGTTCTGGCCCTCCTTGCCGATAGCGAGGGACAGCTGGTCGTCGGGCACGATAACGCCGGCGTAGGCCTTCTCCTCGTCGATAAGGACGCGAGTGACCTTGGCGGGCGACAGGGCGTTGGCGACATAGACGGCCGGATCGGCATCCCACAGGATGACGTCGACGCGCTCGCCACGGAGCTCACCCACGACGGCGCGAACACGGCTGCCCTTGGGGCCGACGCAGGCGCCAACCGGATCCAGGCGATCGTCGAGCGAGTGGACGGCGACCTTAGAGCGCTGACCGGGCTCGCGGGCGATCGACTTGATCTGGACGGTGCCCTCATAGATCTCGGGCACCTCCTGCTCAAACAAACGACGCATGAGCTCGGGGTGGGTACGGGAGATGACAATCGGCGGACGGCTGTGCTCGCCACGAACCGGCTGCAGGTTGGAGTTGGGGTCGCGAACGTCGATGATCACGGCCTTGATGTGCTGGTTGTGCAGGTAGCGCTCGCCCATCGGACGCTCGTTGCGCTCGTTCTCGTAACGGCGCTGGTCGAAGTGCGGGAGCTCGGCCTCGACGCCCTCGCGAATCTTGACGATCGTGAAGTCGGGAGTGGACTGCAACACGGTACCGCTGATGAGGTCACCGATGCGGCCGGAGAACTCCTCGTAGATCTGCTCGCGGGCGGAGTTGCGCACGATGGCGTTGATCTCGGCCTTGGCGTGCTGGGCGGCGATGCGGCTCGTGTTCTTGGGAGTGACGTCGATCTCCTCGAACTCGGTGAAGTTGCCCTCCTCGTCCATGGAATCGTCGATCGGCTCCAGACGGTAGACGTAGATCTTGCCGGTGGTGCGGTCGATGGTCACCTTGGCGCCCCACTCAAGATGCAGGATCTCGGCATAGCTCTTGGCGAGCGACTGCTCCAGGCGGTCGATCAGGTAGAGCTGGTCGATGTGCTTCTCCTGGCAAAGCTCCATCAGGGCGGACATCATGTCGGATGCTGCCATCTTACTTTCCTTCCTTCGCGGGCTTGAAGTCATAGGTGGGCTTCAACTTGCACTTTTTAACATCAGAGAAATCGAGGGTGACGGACTCGCCGTCCTCGAGCTCGAGGGTCACGTTCGTCTCGGTGGCGGCGGCAATCTTACCGGCGTACTTGCGACGGCCCTCGGTGGCGGTGGAGGTGAGCTCGCAGTTCTCGCCCACAAAGCGGGCAAAGTCACTCGGGCGGCGCAGCGGACGCGCCATACCCGGGCTCGACACCTCGAGCGTATAGCTCGAAGAGATGGGGTCGAGCTCCTCAATCACATCGCCGACCCATTTGGTGTTGGCCGTGACGTCATTGAGCGACAGGCTCTGACCCTCGGCACCCTCGATACGCACACGCACGCAGGGGGCCTTGGTGGCACCCACGAGCTCAACGTCGACGATGTCGATATCGTGCTGGGGAGCAACGGCCTCGAGCGCGTCGATGATCGCCTGCTCGGTCTTGGTCTTGACCATTGCGGCACCTCCATCCATACAAAAAAGAAGCGGGGCCGAAACCCCACTTCTTTCAATTACAACTTCATTTGCAAGCAAACTATACCAATACCTGCGCAAACGTGCAACCACAACACAAACCCGCAGGTCAGCGTGAGCACAGGTTCTCCACAAGAAATGGATAATTGGGTGTTGTCGCAAGCATCCATAACCAAAAGGAGGGACGACCCAGCCGGATCGCCCCTCGCTTTTTGATGCCAGCTATGCGCGCAGCGCTTACTTGACCACCAGGTTAACCAGCTTGCCGGGCACGCAGATGGCCTTGACGACCGTCTTACCCTCAAGCCACTTGGCAACGGCTTCCTCGGCGGCAGCCTGCATCTCCTCGTTGGAGGCGTCGCGGGCGACGTCGATGCGGCCACGGACCTTGCCGAGCACCTGTACGACGATCTGCACCGTGCCCTCGATGGACTCGGCCAGGTCGAACTCGGGCCAGGCGGCGGTGTAGGCATTGCCCTCACAGCCGAGTGCCTCATGCCACAGCTCGTCGGCCCAGAACGGGCAGATGGGAGCAAGGACGCTCACGATATCCTTGGCCACGCCGTAGCACAGAGCCTTATCGCGGTCAGCACCCTCGGTGGCGTTGAGGTAGGCGCTCGCCGCGTTGACGAGTTCCATGACGGCCGAGATCGCGGTGTTGAACTGGCCGCGGTCGAAGTCCTCGGTGCACTTGGCGATGGTGCGGTGACGCTCGCGATAGAGCTTCATCGCGACCTCGTCGATCACGGACTTGTCAAAGGCCGCGTTGGCGTCGCCGGACTGGACGAGCTGCCACACGATACGCCAGGCGCGCTTAATGAAGCGGTTAGCGCCCTCGACGGCCTTGGGATCCCAGTCGAAGTCCTTCTCGGGCGGGGCGATAAACAGGATCGCCAGACGCATGGTGTCGGCGCCGTAGGGCTCGATGACCGAGCTCGGGGGCACGACGTTGCCCTTGGACTTGGACATGGTGTCGCCGTTCTCGTCCTTGACCATGCCCTGGCACAGCAGGTTGGTGAAGGGCTCGTCAACGCTCAGCAGGCCCAGGTCGCGCAGGGCCTTGGTAAAGAAGCGGCTGTAGAGCAGGTGCAAAATGGCATGCTCGATGCCGCCGATGTAGTTATCGACGGGCATCCAACGATCGGCAGCCTCGCGGGAGAAGGGCAGCTCGGTGTTGTGCGGGTCGGTATAGCGCAGGTAATACCAGCTGGAGCAGGTGAAGGTGTCCATGGTATCGGTCTCGCGCTTGGCCGGGCGACCGCAGACCGGGCAGGTGGTCTCGTAGAACTCCTTGCACTCGGCGAGGGTCTCGCCGGCGCCCAGGTCCAGGTTCTCGGGCAGCGTCACCGGCAGCTGGTCCTCGGGAACAGGCACGATGCCGCAGTGCTCGCAGTGGATGGCCGGGATGGGGTTGCCCCAGTAGCGCTGGCGGCTGATGAGCCAGTCGCGCAGACGGAACTCGACCTTGCGACGGCCGCAGCCCATGGCCTCGAGGTCGGCCACGATCGCAGCCTCGCCCTCGGAATGCTTGCCGCCGCGCATGCCGGTGTACTTGCCGGACTGGACGAGCGTGCCCTCGGCAGCGTGGGCGCAATCCCAGTCGACGGTCTCGGCATGGAAGGTATCGATGGTCTCGCCGCTGGCCTCGACGGCAGCGCGGTCGTCATCGTCCAGGATGATCGGCACGATCGGCAGGTCGTACTTGCGGGCGAACTCAAAGTCGCGCTGGTCTCCACAGGGAACGGCCATGACGGCGCCGGTGCCGTAGTCGGCAACGACATAATCGGCAACCCACACGGGGACCTTCTCGCCGTTGACGGGGTTCACCACATAGCGGCCGGTAAATGCACCGTGCTTCTCGAGGGTACCCTGGGCACGCTCGACGGCAGAGATATGCTTGGAGTCCTCGACGATCTTGGTGACGGCCTCCTCGTACTCCGTGCCCTCGACGAGCTCGTGCAGGCGCGCGTACTCGGGAGCCAGGACAAAGAAGGAGACACCGAAGAGCGTGTCGGCTCGCGTGGTGAAGACGGTGATCTTACCCTCGTCGCCCTCGATGGGCTCGCCATCCTTGTCGCACAGGGTAAAGTCGACCTCGGCGCCCTCGGAGCGGCCGATCCAGTTGGCCTGCATCTGCTTGACGCGCTCGGGCCAGCCGGGGAGCTTATCCAGATCGTCGAGCAGCTCCTGGGAGTACTCGGTAATCTTGAAGTACCACTGCTCCAGGTCGCGCTTCTCGGGCTCGGTGCCGCAGCGCCAGCACTTGCCCTCGGTGACCTGCTCGTTGGCCAGAACGGTCTTACAGGTGGGGCACCAGTTGACCGGGTTCTTCTTGCGGTAGACCAGGCCCTTTTCCCACATCTTCTCAAAGATCCACTGGCCCCAGCGGTAATAGTCGGGGCTGCAGGTCTTGACCATGCGATCCAGATCGTAGGAGAAGCCCATGCGCTTCATCGTGGCGAGCGCCTGGTCCATGTTCTTATACGTCCAGGCGGCAGCCTGCGTGTTGTGCTTGATGGCGGCGTTCTCGGCAGGCAGGCCAAAGGCATCGAAGCCGATGGGGTGCAGCACGTCGTAGCCGCGCATGCGGGCCTGACGGGCCATGGCATCGCCGATGGTATAGTTGCGCGCGTGGCCCATGTGCAGGTCGCCCGACGGATACGGGAACATCTCGAGCACGTACTTCTTGGGCTTGCTGTCGTCGGTGTCGACGGCAAAGAGGTTGGAGTCCTCCCAGGCCTTCATCCACCTAGACTCAATGGCCTGCGCGTCGTATGCAGGAATCTCGTCCTTATGATCTGTGCAATCGCACATATCAGCTCCTTTAATCTTAGCTGGGGTCGGTCGGCTTGGCTTTATTCGCTACTGCGGACAGTCCTGTGCAAGACGAAGAGCACATTAAATGCTCTTTTTTTGCGTGCGGAACTTGTAGCGAACAAAGCCAAGCCGACCGACCCTAAGGTTAACTTGACTGATGATAGCAAATACGACAAGCGAGATGCCTGCGACTTGCAGGCATCTCGCTTTATCTAAATAACGTGGTTGGAACTCAACCTTTATATGCAGCTCTTATCCTATCGATAAGACACAGACTGCTGCGAATCCTTGACGACTACGTCGTGGGCGCCGCCTTCGACGATTGAGGTGGAGCTCACCAGGGTCAGGCGTGCCTTTTCCTGGAGCTCGGGAATCGAGAGGGCACCGCAGTTGCACATCGTGGACTTGACCTTGTAAAGCGTGCCGCCCACGCCGTCCTTGAGGGAGCCGGCGTAAGGCACGTAGGAGTCGACGCCCTCGACGAAGCTGAGCTTCGCGGCGCCGCCCAGGTCGTAGCGCTGCCAGTTGCGGGCACGCGCGGAACCCTCGCCCCAGTACTCCTTCATGTACTGGCCGTTGACGTTGACGCGCTCGGTCGGGCTCTCGTCAAAGCGAGCGAAGTAGCGGCCCAGCATCATAAAGTCGGCACCCATAGCAAGAGCGAGCGTCATGTGGTAGTCGTAGACGATGCCACCGTCGGAGCACACAGGCACGTAGACGCCGGTCTCCTCGTAGTACTCGTCGCGAGCGCGGCAGACGTCGATCAGCGCGGTGGCCTGGCCACGGCCGATGCCCTTGGTCTCGCGGGTAATGCAGATGGAACCGCCGCCGATACCGACCTTGATGAAATCGGCACCGCAGTCGGCCAGGAAGCGGAAGCCCTCGGCGTCGACGACGTTACCAGCACCGACCTTGACATCCTCGCCGTAGTTGGCGCGGATCCACTCGATGGTGCGCTTCTGCCACTCGCTGAAGCCCTCGGAAGAGTCGATGCACAGGACATCGGCGCCGGCCTCGATGAGCAGCGGCACGCGCTCGGCATAGTCGCGGGTGTTGATGCCGGCGCCGACCATGTAGCGCTTATCGCCGTCGAGTAGCTCGTTGGGGTTGGTCTTGTGGCTATCGTAGTCCTTACGGAAAACGATGCCCATCAGGTGATCGTTGTCGTCGACGATGGGCAGGGCGTTGAGCTTGTTGTCCCAGATGACGTCGTTGGCAACCTTGAGGCTGATGTTCTTGTCGCCCACGATGAGCTGCTCACGCGGGGTCATGAACTCGGAGACCTTCGTCTGGTGGTCATCGCGGCTGGGGCGATAGTCACGGCTGGTGACGATGCCCAGGAGCTTACCCTTGGGAGTGCCATCGTCGGTAACCGGCATGGTGGAGTGACCGGTCTTCTCCTTGAGCTCGATGACCTGCTCCATGGTCATGTCGGGGGTCAGCGTAGAATCGGACTGAACGAAGCCGGCCTTGTGATCCTTGACGGCCTTGACCATAGCGGCCTCGGACTCGGCGCTCTGGGAACCGTAAATGAAGGACAGGCCACCCTCGGTAGCGAGCGCGACACCCATGTCGACGCCCGAAACGGACTGCATGATGGCGGAAACCATGGGGATGTTCAGGGTGATTGCCGGCTTCTCACCGCGCTTAAAGCGGGTCAGCGGAGTCTTGAGAGAGACGTTGTTGGGGATGCACTGCGAGGACGAGTAACCAGGGACCAGCAGATACTCCGAAAACGTGTGGGACTCACCGGGAAAGAACGTAGCCATGTTTCTCCTTTTTCCATGCGACCGGTCGGCTGCAGGCCTCGTAGGACCCAGCCCAACCTTGGGCGCCCAATACTGGGGAAGTATCTTAACGCACTTTGACTGCTACAATGCATGATTTAAGAAGAGCACACGAGGGTTTGACGCTGGCATTGCGTTTGCCCAGCAAACACTTTAGCGGGGAGACGTGAGGCACATGGATTACAAGACGACGGCAAAGTTGGTCATTCAAGCGCGCGACAAAGATCTTCCGGGCGTGTTTGGTCACGGCTGCGTCTTGCTGCTGCAAGGTATCGCCCGCGAGCACTCGCTCAACCGTGCCGCAAAGAGCATGGGTATGGCGTATTCCAAGGCCTGGCGCATTGTGAACGAGGCCGAAGGTCAGCTGGGCTGCAAGCTCATCGAGCGCGACGGAGCCCGCGGATCATCGCTCACCCCAGCTGGCGAGCGAGCCATCGAAGTCTACGAAACCCTCCAGGCCGACATCAACAACGTCATCGCCTCCAAAGCCAACGAACTCATCGCCAGCATCAAAAAGTAGCTAATTTAGGACGGGGCTTTTTTAGCTGGTCGGTCACCATAGATGATTATTCTGGGACGGGGATTAAAAAATCATTATGTACACA
>CABUTN010000039.1 GCA_902494565.1 uncultured Collinsella sp.
ACCGGACACACATTCTGTCCGAGCGGTTAAAAGCGGCCACGGAATTTAAACGGCTGAAAAAGGGGCATCGACCTGCGCCGATGCCCCCAACATGGACACACATTTTGTCCTATAAGCCTTAGAAAACAAAACGCCGAGTCCTGCGCGTGATGGCGCAGAGCTCGGCGGACGGGCTGGAGGTCAAAGGTAGATGTTAAGGCAGGTCCCAATAATCTACTTAAGGATGAAGTCGGAGAGGGGAATGGTGCGGGCCTCGCGATGCTCGGGGTCGGCGATATGGTCGGCGGGATAGCCGCAGACGAGCATGTGATAGGGATAGATGCCCTCGGGCAGGTTGAACTGCTCACGGGCTACCTCGGGCTTAAAATGGCACACCCAGCACGTTCCCAGGCCCTGCTCCTCGGCCTCCATCATCATCTGATCGCAAACGATCGAAGTATCGATGGCACTCGAGTTCATCTGGTCATAAGGGCGCACCCAAGCATCGTCGGTAACGCTGCAAATGAGGAAGATGAGCGGAGCACCAAAGATGGACCCATCACGAGCAAACCGAGGCTGACAAGCAGCAGCCTTTTCCAGAAGCTCAGGCGAATCCAGGACCATCACGCGGGTTGGATGGTTATTACAAGCGGAAGGAGCAATCCGCCCAGCCTCAACAATGGCATCCACCACAGCCTGCTCAACAGAACGATCCTCAAACGAACGACAAGAACACCGACCACGAGCCAGATCCAAATAACTCACAACCAAGACCTCCAAATTCAACGAATCAATCCAAAGTAAAACAAAGGGTACCCAAAGCCCCATCCACCCAAACGTTTAAGGCGGTCCCAAAGTTCCCAATCGGGTCCAAAGGCCCCGCCAACAAAAGCCCCATCGCTTTCAAAGTATCAGCCAAAGTTCCCAATGGTGGTACGTAAGGCGAAGGGCCGGCACCTGTTTACTTTCGAACGACTCTGCCATGCAGCCGGAGTGAGAAAGCAAACAGGTGCCGGCCCTTCGCCGCCGGGACACGTACCCCCAATTAACTGTTCTTCATGACAATCGAATCCACAACATCGGCCACATTCTCACAGCAGTCAGCGCAGTACTCCAGGAAGGCGTACACGTCACGCCAAGCGATGACCTCGAGCGGATCCTTGCCGCTGACATGCAGGTTGCGCATGGCGTTGATGTAGAGCTCGTCGGCCTCGGACTCGATCGTGTTGATCTGGATGACGAGTTCGCGCAGGGTCTTTGACTTGCGGTAGTTGGGCAGCTCGACCATCAGGTCCTTCATGGCGCGGCAAGCGTCGGTCACCTTGTGGGCGATGACGATGGCGTCGGGATGGATGCTCTGGATGTTGGTGAAGTAGACGCGTTGCACGACGCCCTCAATACGGTCGAGCACGGTGTCGAGCGAGCAGCTCATCAGGTCCAGGTCCTCGCGCTCAAGCGGGGTGATAAAGGCCGTGAGCAGGGCGTCCTCAAGCTCATGGTGCTTCTTGTCGGCCGCATGCTCGATCGCGTGCATCTTGTTGAGCATATCGTGAATCTTTGCGGGGTCGAAGTTCTCGAAAATCTTGGTGAGCAGCTCGGCGGCCTGGACGGCAAGGTCGGCGCAGGCGACGTAGTTGTCGAAGTAGAACGAATCGGGTTTCTTTGCCATGAGTGGGTCCTTTCGAGGCGAAGACGGGTGGGCGAAGTATTACGGTCCGGATGGACGCTCGGTTTGACTAGATGAACATCATGAACAGCTTGGCCATGACAAAGCTGATGAGTCCGCAGGCGGGGAAGGTAAAGAACCAGGTGAACATCATGTCCTTGACGACACCGAAGTTGATGGCCGAGAGGCGCTTGACGGCGCCGACGCCCATGATGGCGCAGGTTTTGATGTGCGTGGAGGACACGGGGATGCCGGTAAGGGTGGCAAGTAGCAGGTTCGCGGCGCCCGCGAGGTCGGCAGAGAAGCCCTGATACTTCTCGAGCTTAACCATGCTCTGGCCGACGGACTTGATGATGCGCTCGCCGCCCACGCTGGTGCCGATGCCCATGGTGGCCGAGCACAGCAGCATGATCCAGATGGGGATGCCGGCGTCGCCGACGCTCGTCTGCCCGCTGGCAAAGGCGACACCTAAAAAGAGCACGCCGATAAACTTTTGTCCATCCTGCGCGCCGTGCATAAAGCTCATGGCCGCAGCGCTTGCGATCTGAGCGTATTTAAAGAAGACATTGGCACGTCGTCTGTTGGCGGCGGCGAAAAGAATCGAGACGAGCTTGCATAGGACCCAGCCCATGACAAAACCCAGGCCGATGGAGAGCGCCAGGCCGTAGATGACCTTCATCCACTCGTGGACGTTGACGCTGCTCGCGCCGCCGAGGGCGATGGCGGCACCGGTCAGGCCGGCGATAAGGCTGTGGCTTTGCGAGGTGGGGATGCCAAAACGCGATGCCGTGGCACCGTAGACGACGATGGAGAACAGCGCCGCGCAGAGGCACGCGAGCGCCATGGTGCTGTTTCCGCCAAAGTCGACGATATGTGAGATGGTGTTGGCGACGCTCGCGTTAAAGTGCGTCATGATGAGCACGCCGAGGAAGTTGAATGCGGCGCTCATGAGAATGGCGGCGCGGGCGGGCATGCAACGCGTAGTGACGCAGGTCGCGATGGCGTTGGGCGCGTCGGTCCATCCATTGACGAAGATGGCGCCGAGCGCGAGGAACACGGTGACGGCAAGGACTGGGTTCGACACAATTTGGCCGAGGAAGGTTGAGAACGTTACGTCCATATATGGGCTTTCTCGAAGTTTGCAGGCACGTTACAAAAACATGATAAATCGTATCACCTCCTGCGGGTTTCTTTACCGAGTTCTGATGGGAGAAGTGATTTTTTTGGCACTAACATTGAATATTTGCCCTGTTGACCGCGGGTGTTCATTTTGCTAGCACGCCATGAGGACACGTGCGCGCGCCCCAACATCCCAAAACCACAGTCTGTTCGCTTTACAACATGCAAACATGCGTTCGATAATAGGGGGCATGGAATATCGACAGACAGATGGCAAAACTCGACGCGTGCACAAGCAGTATGTGGACGTCGTGGCCCGCATCCTCGCGGGCGGACAAGTTGTGCCGGTTACCGTCTGCTGGGTCGACGGTCGCTGCTTTACGATTGACGAGATTGTCTCGTCCACCGGTTTTGGCCTGACGGTTCACGGCATTCGTACGGCGACCTATAAGGTTCGTTTTGGCGGGCATGCGACCGAACTGTATCTGGAAGAACAGGCGCGCGAGCGACCGGATGGCTCGCAGGCTCATCTGATGCGTTGGTGGGTGTGGGCATTCGACCGTACACTCGAGAGTGAACGCCGCAGGTAAGAGTGTGCGGCATTCGGGTACAATGGCAGGAATCTTGTCACCTACGGCGCTGTTGCGGCGCTTTTGAAAGGACGAAATTATGAACGATATCCAGGGTTATCAGAACGGCCCCATCGAGACCGGCGCAAGCCGTGCCAAGGAGATGTCGCCGCGTGCGTACAACCTTGTCATGTCTGCCCTGATCTTTTTGGGCTTTTGCGCCATGGGCGCCGGTGCTTACTTTACGAGCACCATGTCGTTTGCGCGCATGATGATGAGCGGCGCCGCCTTGCCGCTGGTCTTTGGCTCGTTTATTTTGACCATCGTCGGCATGGTCATGATGTCGGCTGCTGCGGGCAAGCAGTCTGTGGGCCTGTCGCTCGCGGGTTACGTGATCTTTGCGAGCACCTTTGGCCTGACCGCGTCGTTTGGCCTTGCCAACTACGACCTGCCCACCATCAATACCGCCTTTATCGCCACCGCTGCCATCACCTTTGTCTTCGGTGCGCTGGGCGTGACCTTCCCCAAGTTTTTCCAGCGTGTGTACGGCATTGGTTTTGGCGTTCTGCTTGCCACGATTCTGGTCGAGATCGTGCTGATGTTCATGGGCGTCTCGCAGTCCATCACCGACCTGATCGTGATCGTGGTGTTCGCCGGCTTTATTGGCTACGACACCTATGTGGCCACGACGGTGCCGCCCACGCTGCCCAACGCCGTGCTCATGGCATCCAACCTGTTCGTGGACATCATCAACGTGTTCCTGCGCATTCTGAACATCCTCGGTCGTCGCGATTAGTGCCAAATTGCAGCGGTGCTTGCCGCGCGCGCAAATCGATACGAAAGGCGGTCCTTCGGGGCCGTCTTTTTTGTACACGGCGGGGTATCATGGATGGGAAAAGCCGATAGCGGCAGAGACCGAGAAAGGTGACCACTTATGGCAGACGTCGACAACAGGAACCGTAATCGCAGGCCCAATCGCGCAGGGCAGCCCAACCCCAAGCGCGAGGCCCGTGCCAAGGCCGCCGAGCGTCACGTGGCGACTGTGTCCGAAGCGTGCGCCAAGGATATTGAGCGCTCGCTTGCCGGTGTGCGCGAGTTCGATGGCATGCCTGCTGGATTTGTCGCGGCGATGAAGGCTAAGGCCCAGGCGGCCGACGCTGCCGAGGAGCAGGTTGCCGAGGAGTCTGAGGCCGCTGAGGTCGAGGCTGCTGAGGTTGCATCCGCAGAGACCGAGGTTACGGCCGAGCCTACACCCGCAGAGGAGGTCGCGGAGACCGAGTCCGCGCTTGCCGTCGAGGAACCCGCTCCGGTCCTGCCCGAGGTCACCGTGCTCGACGCTTCTGCCACGCAGGTCATTCTGGATAACGGCCGAGGCTACGCGCAGTTCTGCGACATGGCCGTGCTCGCTTTTGCCTCGTTCACCAATCCGGGCGGTGGCTACATCCAGGGCTATCTGGGTCAGGAGTCCACGCTCTGTGCCGATTCGTACTTGTACAACGTGCTCGATACGCAGCGTAAATGGTACGGCGAGAACCGTCGCCGCAACATCAACTGCGAGCTGTACCGCAACCGCGCGCTGGTGGTGCCCGCGGTGCGCTTCGACCGCAACCATGTGCACGCCTATGCCGACGTAATCGTCGCCGCTGCGCCCAACGCCAAGCGTGCTCGCCAGGAGTACCGCGTGAGCGACGATGCCTTGCTGGACGCCCTGCGCGATCGCATCCGCTTTGTGCTTGCTATCTGCGACGAGCTGGGTCGCGAGAAGCTCGTGTTGGGTGCTTGGGGCTGCGACAACAACGGCTTTGACGCCGAGGCCGTGGCCGAGCTCTTCCGCAAGGAGCTTGCGTCGGGCGACTTTAAGGTCAAGCAGGTCTTCTTTGCCGTGCCCTCTACGCGCTGGGACGATGACTTTGCCAAGTTCGAGCACGTGCTGGCAAAGTTCCCCGAGCGCAACGAGGAGTCCTATGCCCAGGTTGCCGCCCGCGCCGCAGCCGCTCGTGCCGCCGAGCAGGCCCAGGCAGCAGCCGAGGATGATGAGGACGAGGACGACTGGCGCAAGTACCTGTAAGCGGCGCGCGTGATGTGATATGCCAAGCCGACGGGGGGGGATCGCCCCCGTCGGCTTTTTACTGAATGGGGAGTTCAAGATGAAAAACGTTCTGTGCTTTGGTGACAGCAACACCTATGGCTATGATCCGGCGGGCATGCGCGACGGCACCGCGGTGCGCTATGCGCACGATGTGCGCTGGTGCGGCGTGGCCCAGCGCGACCTGGGCGAGGGCTGGCACGTGATTGAGGAAGGCCTAAACGGCCGCACGACGGTGCGCGACGACATGTGCCATCTGGACACCAATCTCAACGGCATCCGCGCGTTGCCGATGCTGCTCGAGTCTCATAAGCCGCTGGATGCGATCGTGATTATGCTGGGCACCAACGACTGCAAGACGGTCTTTAGCGTGGGGGCTGCCGATATCGCTGACGGTGCCATGGCGCTGATTCGCACCGTCCGCGCGTTTCCCTGGACCGAAGCCGCGCCCTGCCCGCGTATTCTGCTGATGGCGCCTATCAAGATTAAACCGCAGATCGCCGATGTATATATGACCGACTTTGACGAGCACTCCGTCGAGGCCTCGGAGCATTTTGCCGAATATTATGCGTATGTTGCCGAACAGTTTGGCTGCGACTTTTTGAATGCCGCCGATTTTGCCGAGCCGGGCGATATCGATTATCTGCACATGATGCCCGAAAGCCACGAGAGCCTGGGCCACGCTGTGGCAGCCAAGCTCAAAGAGATGCTCGGAGAGTAGCGCGGCCCAAAGCGCTACAAAAGTTCCCCTTGCGGCGGCTTGTTTCGTTGGTTTGTCTTGATCTGTAACAGTTGTAAGGCCGAAAACGGGCTAGATGTTACAGATCGAGATTATCGTCTCAGCGGAATTTGAATGTCTCAATCTGTAACAGGTGGACCGAAAAATGGACTCTAACTGTTACAGATCGAGATGTTTGTGGGAACCGCCACAAAAGTGCCTGTCCCCTTTGTGGCGGTTTTTGAGCTGCGAATCTTAATACTGCCACATGTGATTGACGGGGCCGGAGCCTTTGCCCATGTCAAAGCCGGCGGCGAGAGCGCCCGTTAGGTAGGCCTTGCCGGCGTTGACGGCATCGGCAAGATCCATGCCCTGGGCCAGCGCGCAGGCGATGGCGGACGAGAGCGTGCAGCCAGTACCGTGCGTGTTGCCGGTCTCGATACGCTTGTGACGGAACCACGTGGTGAGCGGATCGCCCAGATGGTTGCCCTCGTCATCGAGCGGCGCGGGCTCTGCTAGCACATCGTTGGCTTCGTTGACAAAATGCCCGCCCTTAACGAGGGACGCGCAGCCAAAGCGGCGGGTGAGGAGCATGGCGGCATTTTGCTGCGTGCGCTCGGAATCGACCTCGTAATCGAGCAGCGCCATGGCCTCGGGAATATTGGGCGTGATGACGGTCGCCAGTGGGAACAGGCGGCGCGTAAGCGCTTCGGCGGCATCCTCTGCGATCAGGCGAGCGCCCGAGGTGGCGACCATGACGGGGTCGACGACGATATTTTGTGCACCCCAGGCACTCAAGCGGTTGGCGATAACCTCGATAATCTCGGCAGAGGAAACCATGCCGATCTTGACAGCGCTGGGGCGGATATCGTCAAAAACGGCATCGATCTGCGCCGCGACAATGTCCGGGGAGATATTCTGCACGGCGGTGACGCCGAGCGTGTTTTGTGCGGTGATGGCCGTGATGGCCGTCTCGGCATACAGGCGGTGCGCCGTGATGGTCTTGATGTCGGCCTGAATGCCGGCACCACCGCTGGAATCGGATCCTGCGATGGATAGAACGGCGGGTACCTTACTGCGATCCATGTTCGCTCCCTTGATCGGTCGGATTCAAATGGGTCTTCTGTCTGCATTATAAAGTTGCCCGGGCCGGCTGTATGCCGATCCCGGGCGGGCGGTGCAATCTTTACGTAAATGTAAGAAAATGTTCACATGTCAACAATTGACGAACACCTTGTGGCCGTTTGTGGCTCCGGTGACGAGTTAGTTCTCCATGCCGAGGTCGATCGTCGTGCCTTCGAACACCTTGTTAACGGTGCGGACGGCGCACATCTTGCCACACATGGTGCAAGTGCCCTCGGTGGCGGCGGGGGACTCCTCGTAGCGTTTCTTGCCCGTAACCGGGTCGAGCGCGCACTTCCACATGGCGTCCCAGTCGAGCTTGCGGCGTGCCTGGCCCATCTTGTCGTCCATGTCGCGGGCGTGGGGCACCTTCTTGGCGATATCGGCGGCGTGTGCGGCGATCTTGGTGGCCATGAGGCCGTCGAGCACATCCTGGGCGTTGGGGAGGCACAGGTGCTCGGCCGGCGTCACGTAGCACAGGAAGTCGGCGCCGGAGCTGGCGGAGATGGCACCACCGATGGCGGCGGTGATGTGGTCATAGCCCACGCCGATATCGGTCACCAGCGGCCCGAGCACATAGAACGGGGCGTTGTGGCACAGGCGCTTCTGCAGTTTCATGTTGGCGGCGATCTCGTCGAGCGCCATGTGACCCGGGCCCTCGACCATGACCTGGACGCCGGCGGCCCAGGCGCGCTTGCACAGCTTGCCCAGCTCGATCATCTCGGCGGTCTCGGTTGCGTCGTTGGAGTCGTAGAGGCAGCCCGGGCGGCAGGAGTCGCCAAGCGAAATCGTCACGTCGTACTCGTGGCAGATCTCGAGCACCTCGTCGTAGAACTCGTAGAAGGGATTCTCATTGCCGGTGACCTCCATCCAGCCAAACAGCAGCGAGCCGCCGCGGCTGACGATGTTCATGAGGCGGCCGGTCTCCTTAAAGGTCTTGATGACCGACTTGTTGATGCCGCAGTGGATGGTCATGAAGTCCACGCCGTCCTCGGCGTGCGCGCGAACGACCTCGAGCAGGTCGTCCTTGGTGAGCTTGACCAGCGGCTTTTCCATGTAGCCGATGGCGTCGTACATGGGGACGGTGCCCACCATAAGCGGCGTCTCGTCGATGAGCTGCTGGCGGAACTGGCGCGTCTTGCCCGAGTTGGAGAGGTCCATGATGGCGTCGGCGCCAAAGTCCTCGGCAATCTTGACCTTCTTCCATTCCTCGGCGGCATCGGCCTTGTCGCCCGAGATGCCCAAGTTCACGTTGACCTTGGTGGACAGGCCCTCGCCGACACCAAAGGCGCGCATCCCCTTTTTGATATGCACGATGTTGGCGGGAATGGCGATGCGGCCGTCTGCCACGCGCTCGCGGATGTACTCGGGGTCGCGATGCTCGCGATCGGCGACTTCCTTCATCTGCGGTGTGATCTGCCCGGCGCGGGCGAAGTCGATTTGCGTGACGAGCTTGGGCTCGGTCTGTGTGCTCATTGGCACGGCTCCCTTCGTTGGCATTACCCATATCAGGTTTGCGGGTCAGGGCGGGCGCGCCCAATCTCAGCCTGCCGTCTTGTCCCGCAAGCTCCCCGTTTATGTAATGGGCTCAAGTATAGCTCGAATGGGTACGATTGGCCTAGCGAGCGTGCCTGTGAGGAGGCGAACATGGAAGACAAGCATCTATATCGAGAGACGCAATGGGATGTATCGGTCGAGGAAAGCCGTGCGCACCATGGCCTTGTCGCGATTGGTTTTGCGGTGCTTGCCGTGTTGGTGATTGCCTTTTGTATTTGGACGTTTGGCGGTCGCGGCGGCGCTGCCTGGGAGTTCGAGGCTGATGATAGCCTACCGATTATGACGGTGAGGAGTACTGGCGGTAATGCCAATACGCTCGCCGTTCCGGGCGATTATTGGTACCCGCGCGATGAGTTTGTGCAGTTGCAGCTGAGTGGTGGGTCCATTCCAGGTGAAGAAATCGAACGCGTGACGTTTGACGCGGCGCTCAAAACGCTCACGGTGAAGCTCAAAGATCAAGGAGATGTGCCCACGACCATGGATATCGTGCTGACGGAATGGCGCCTGGAGCCCCCGGCGGGTGTTGCGGTGTCCGAGGTTGAGCACGTCAAGATTGTCTATCAGGACGGTTCGACAAACGGGATTGCAAAGGCCGACGGTCTAGCAGAATAGGTGTCGAGCCTAGCCAGCCAATTCATAAAAGTTGCGGTGGAATAGTTCCCGATTGTGCGATAAAAGGCTCAAATCGGAACTATTCCACCGCAAGTTATATAGAGAAGGCTGAGCGGGTCAGTGTTGGGTGCCGGCTCCAGAGCATCTGTTCGTTGATGAACACGAGGGTGCCTGGGGACGAGAGCTCGGGGACATAGCGGTAGCCAAGGTTGAACTCGGTAAGACCGGCGGCGTCCTCGAGCTTGTTTTCTGCCATCCAGCGCACCATGGAGCCGCGCGCCTTTTTGCTGGCGGTCGAGCGCTGGATGGGCTTGCCGTTGCGGACACCTTCGCCAAAGAGACAAGTGACGGTTGTGGCGTCGCCTGCGAGATGGGGCAGAACGGCCTTGGCGTACTCCGCGCTGGCAAGGTTGACGACCGTGGTGTTGGAGCCGGTCGGCGCAATGGCGCATGCAAGTTTGTCGCCCCAAAACGCATAGAGGTCACGGGCGTTGTCGACGGCGAGCTTGGCTCCCATTTCGAGCCGATAGGGCTCAACGCCATGGAAAGGCCGCACGCATCCGTACAATCCGGAGAGGATCCAGAGATGGTTTTGCAGCCAGTCGAGCTGTGCAGCATCCATGACCTCGGGCGCCATGCTTTGGTATTGGATGCCGTGGTAGGACATGACGGCGGGGGAGATTCGGCGCGCGATATCGGGATCGGCGAGGTCGGCATCGCTCAGGACGGGCATAAATTCGTGAAGCGTATCCAGGCACGTTGTAAGCAGCCTGTCGCTCACGTTCCAAAGGGCCTGAAGACCTGCTGCGCCATCCTCGCGTTCGATGCCTAGCAGTGCCTGATGGAGCCGGGCCGTCTGATGTGCAAAAGGCGGTATGCCCAAAACGTCAAAGGCATCTTGAGCTGTCCGCATCTGTTTGGCGGGCGAAATGACGACCTGTAGCACGGAATCCTCCTCCCGCTAAAAAAGTTGCGGTGAAATACAGACCGCTTTCCCCGTTGGAAGCCCTGATGAATCCGTATTTCACCGCAAGTTACAAGGGTTGGTTAGGCTCGCTCGATGAAGGCCTTGTAACCGCGATATGCCTCGTAGATGTCGGCCTTGTTGGCGACCTCCCACAGGGCGTGCATGGACAGGACGGCAACGCCGGAGTCGATGACGTTCATGCCGTACTTGGCCATGATGTAGGCGATGGTGCCGCCGCCACCAGCGTTGACGCGGCCGAGCTCGCAGGTCTGGAAGTCCACGCCGGCCTCGTCCATGATGTCGCGGACGAGGGCCACATACTCGGCGTCGGCGTCGTTAGAGCCGCCCTTGCCGCGGCTGCCCGTGTACTTGTTAAAGCACAGGCCGCGACCCATGAAGGCGGCGTTCTTGGTCTCGAACTTGCCGGCATAGCCCGGGTCGAAGCCGGCGGACACGTCGGAGGAGAGCATACGGCTGCGGGCGAGCGCGCGGCGCAGAGCCAGCGGGCTGTCCTCGCCGGCGAGCATCATGATCTCGGCGACGGTGTTCTCGAAGAAGCGACTCGTCATGCCGGTGGCACCCACGGAACCGATCTCCTCCTTGTCGACGATGAGCGTGATGCTCGTGCGCTCCACGTTGGTGACGTTGATCTGGGCGAGCATGGAGGGGTAGGCACAGACGCGGTCGTCATGGCCATAGCCCAGAATCATGGAGCGGTCGAGGCCCATGTCGCGGGCGGGGCCGGCGGGCACGACCTCGATCTCGGCGGAGAGGAAGTCCTCCTCCTCGACGTCGTACTGCTCCTTGAGGATATCCAGGAACATCTGCTTGACGGGCTCCTTGGGGGCGTCCTTGTCGTCCTCATCGAACTTGACGGGACGGCCGCCCACGATCACGTCGAGGATCTCGGCGTCGACGGCGTCTTTGGCAGGCTTAGACATCTGCTCGCTCGAGAGATGGATCAGCAGGTCGGAGATGGTAAAGACAGGATCGTCCGCCTTGTCGCCGATATTGATGTCGACGGTGGTACCGTCCTTTTTGCAGATGACGCCCACGAGTGCGAGCGGGGAGGCTACCCAGTGGTAGCTCTTGACGCCGCCGTAGTAGTGCGTGTCGAGATAAGCCATGTCGCCGGCCTCGAAGGCGGGGTTCTGCTTAAGGTCCAGGCGCGGCGAGTCCACGTGCGCGCCCAGGATGTTAAAGCCCTGCTCGAGCGGGGCGGTGCCCAGATTGACGAGCATAAGGTCCTTGCCGTGGTTAGCGGCATACACCTTGTCGCCTGCCTTAAGCTCGCGGCCTGCGGCGATTACGGTCTCCAGGTCGACGTATCCCGCCTCCTCGGCCATCTTGATGCCGGCCTTGACGCACAGGCGCTCGGTCTTGTTCTCACTCAAAAACTGCTTATAGCCGCGGCAAAGCTCCTCGAGCTCCTCGATTTGCTGCGGCGTGTACTTTTTCCATGCGCAGGGACGCTCCATGACGCAGGCTCCTTTCGGATCGATCGTGCTGGTTGATGTACCGTGAGCCATCGTATCACGCGCGGGCTCACGGTGGCGGGGGAGCTTGATGTGAGGTGGCCGCGGGGCGGGGAGCGTGTAAACTGGAGTGAGCAAACCGTGCCCAGCCCAAAGCGAGGTATTCAATATGTCTGACAAGCGCCGCACCTTTGCCGTTATCGACGGCAACTCGCTCATGCATCGCGCCTTCCACGCCGTGCCGCCGACCATGAACGCGCCGGACGGTCGCCCCACCAACGCGATCTTTGGCTTTCTGAACATGTTTCTCAAGATGATCGATGCCTTTAACCCCGACGGCGTCGTCGTGGCGTTTGACAAGGGTAAACCGCGCGTGCGCATGGAGATGCTGCCGCAGTATAAGGCGCAACGCCCGCCCATGGACCCCGATCTGCATGCGCAGTTCCCTATGATTAAGGAGCTGCTCGCCGCGCTCAACGTGCCGATTCTGCAGTCCGAGGGCTGGGAAGGCGATGACATCCTGGGAACCATGGCGCGCCTGGGTGAAGAGGCCGGCTGCGACATGCTACTGGTGACCGGCGACCGCGACATGTATCAACTCGTGACCGAGCACGTCAACGTGGTCTCGACCCGCAAGGGCCTGTCCGACGTGGCGATTATGACGCCCGAGAGCGTGGACGACCTGTATCACGGCATTACGCCGGCGCTCGTGCCCGATTTTTACGGTCTAAAGGGCGATACGTCCGACAACATCCCCGGTGTACCGGGCATCGGTCCCAAAAAGGCGAGTGCGCTCATTGCGAAGTACGGTAGCCTGGACGAAGTCATCGCGCATGCCGATGAGGTCAAGGGCAAGATGGGCGAGAACCTGCGTGCACACATCGATGACGCACTACTGAGCCGCAAGGTTGCGACAATTCGCACCGATGCGCCCGTCGAGCTCGACTTTGAGGCGACGTCCTTCCCGGCGTTTTCTGCCGATGAGGTTTCCGCGGCGCTGGGTACGCTTGGTATCACCGCCATGCAGAACCGTTTCTTGGCGCTGATCGGCGGCGAGGGCGGGGCTGCTGCCTCCAGTGTGTTTGAGATACCTGCTATGGTTCGCGCAGCCGCCGGCGATGCCGACGCGCTTGGTGCCGTTGCGGCTGAGGTCTCCCGCGCGATTGATGCCGGCGAGTGGGTCGCCGCCGTGGTGGACGACGACAAGGAAGAGGGCGCGCTCTTTGGGCTGACGCGCACGCTGTGGTTGGCGACGTCCAAGGGCCTGTTCGCGCTCGAGGAGGGCGACAGCTGTGCGGCGGCTGAGGTTGAGGGCTTCAACTTCGCTCACGGTGTGATCGCCGGCGTGCTTGCGAGCCTGTTTATGGAGGGCCGCGTGGCGAGCCCGGATACGAAAGCGCTGCTGCACGAGCTTTCGCCCATCGATTCTTCTGAGCCCGAGCTCATGGATCCGCTCGCTGCCGATTCCACGCGTATCTTCGATACCGTGGTCGCTGCCTATCTGCTGGATTCCGATCGCTCCGAGTTCGATGAGGCATATCTGGCCGATACCTATCTGCAGATGGCGTTGCCTGCGGCGCGCGGTGCAGAGGGTGCTGGTGAGGACGCTCCGGCGCCTGCCGCCCGTACTGCGGCTCTGACGCTGGCGCTCGTGGCGCCGTTGCGCGAGTGCATGGCCCGTGAGAACGCCGCCAACGTGTTCGATGGCATCGAGATGCCGCTCGTTCCGGTACTTGCCAAGATGGAGCGCGCGGGCATGCTCGTGGACCCCGACCGCCTGCACAGTCTGTCCGAGGGTCTGGCGACCCAGATCACCGAGGTCGAACGAAGCATTCGCGACCTTGCCGGTGACGAGACCTTTAACATCGGCAGCCCCATGCAACTTTCGCACGTGCTCTTTGATGTGATGGGCCTTCCGACCAAGGGTCTCAAAAAGACCAAGCGCGGTTACTATTCGACCAATGCCAAGGTACTGAGTGATCTTGCCCGTGACCACGAGATTGTTCGTTTGATCTTAGACTGGCGCGAGAAGTCCAAGATCAAGTCAACCTATCTGGACACGTTGGGCCCGCTGCGCCGCGGTGACGGTCGTGTGCACACCACGTACAACCAGACCATCACCGCGACGGGGCGTCTGTCTTCGAGCGACCCTAATCTGCAAAACATTCCGACGCGCTCGGAGCTGGGGCGTACCGTCAAGACGGCGTTTTCGGCAGGCGAGGGAAGCGTCTTTTTGGCGGTGGACTACTCGCAGATCGAGCTGCGTCTGCTGGCACATCTCTCGGGTGACGAGCACTTGGTGCGCGCCTTTAACGAGGGCGAGGACTTCCATGCCGAGACGGCGGCGCGCGTGTTTGGTGTGCCGGTGTCCGAGGTAACGCCCGACCTGCGCAGTCGCGCCAAGGCCGTGAACTTTGGCATCGTGTATGGCCAGCAGGCCTACGGCCTGTCGCAGTCGCTGCATATCTCGATGGCCGAGGCGCGCGACATGATCGACCGCTACTACGAGGCCTACCCGGGCGTGCGTACGTTCCTCGACAACGTGGTGGCACGCGCCAAGCAGACGGGCTACGCCGAGACCATGTACGGCCGCCGTCGTCATATTCCGGAGCTCAAGGCCAAAAACCCGCAACTCCGCGGCTTTGGCGAGCGCACGGCCATGAACCATCCCATGCAGGGCACCGCAGCAGACATCATCAAGATCGCCATGGTCCGCGTAAGTCGTCGCCTGGAAGAAGAAGGCTTTGCCGCCCACATGATCCTGCAAGTGCACGACGAACTGGACTTTGAGTGCCCCATCGACGAAGTCGAGCGCCTAACCACCATGGTCCGCGACGCCATGGAGCACGTAGTAGACCTCCGCGTCCCCCTAATCGCCGAAGCTTCGACTGGAGTGACCTGGGCAGACGCCAAGTAAGGGCACGACCACAATTCCAAAGTAATACAAAACCAGAAGGACGCCCCTCATCAACAAGGAGCGTCCTTCGTTCAATAAAAATCGGCTTATAGGACAAAATGTGTGTCCCGATAGAACACCCGTTTCCATCCATTAATCCAGCCAGAACGGGTACGGGTCCCTGTGGTGGAGGTCCTCCCACACGGCCCTGTCGCCCCACTC
>CABUTN010000040.1 GCA_902494565.1 uncultured Collinsella sp.
ACCTCCGACGAGCCCGGCCACTTCCGCCTGTTCGTTGAGGGCGAGACGATCGTCGATGCCGACTACCGTCTGTTCTACGTGCACCGCGGCATGGAGAAGGTCGCCGAGACGCGCCTGAACTATGACGCCGTGACGTTCCTCGCCGACCGCATCTGCGGCATCTGCGGCTGCGCCCACTCGGTGGCCTATGCCGAGGCCGTCGAGCGCGCCCAGGGCATTCATGTCCCGCCGCGCGCCCAGTACATCCGCGCCATCATGCTCGAGGTCGAGCGTCTGCACTCACACCTGCTCAATATTGGCCTCGCATCGCACTACACCGGCTTCGACTCCGGCTTCCAGCAGTTCTTCCGCGTCCGCGAGAAGTCCATGGACCTGGCCGAGAAGCTCTCCGGTCACCGCAAGACCTACGGCCTCAACGTGATCGGCGGCGTGCGTCGCGACATTTTGGCCGAGCAGAAGCTCTCCACGCTCACGACCATCCACCAGCTGCGCTCCGAGGTTCAGGAGCTCGTCGACGTCTTGCTCTCCACGCCCAACTTTATTGAGCGTACGAGTGGCATCGGCATCTTGGACCGCAAGATCGCACGCGACTTCTCGCCGGTCGGCCCGCTCATGCGTGGCTCGGGCTATGCCCGCGACGTGCGCTTCGACCATCCCTTCGACGGCTACGCCGATCCGGATGTTCAGAAGATGCATGCTGCCACGGCAGACACCTGCGATGCCTTCGGCCGTACCGCCGTCCGCATCCAGGAGGTCTACGATTCGATCGACATGATCGAGACCATGCTCGAGAACTGCCCGTCGGGCCCCATCCTCACCACGGATTGGGAGTACACCCCGCACAAGTACGCCATCGGTGCCACCGAGGCGCCGCGCGGCGAGGACGTGCACTGGGCCATGCTCGGCAATAACCAGAAGTGCTACCGCTGGCGCGCCAAGGCCGCCACGTACAGTAACTGGCCGGTCCTGCGCTACATGTTCCGCGGCAACACCGTGGGCGATGCGGCGCTGATCGTTGGCTCGCTCGACCCGTGCTATTCCTGCACCGACCGCGTGACGGTGACCGATGTCGCCGCCAAGCGCGACCACGTGCTCGACAAGGAGCAGTTCGAGAACGTCTGGCGCGACAAGTCGCCGCTCGCGGGCGAGGGCACCATGGCCGCTCCGCTCGATGAGGAGGCGCTCTAATATGCTGAAGCTTTGGAAGGTTAACGCCAAGGCCGGCGACGCGACGGTCAAGTACCCGTTTGCGCCGTTCCCCACCAACAAGGACATGCGCGGCAAGCCCGAGCACAATGCCGAGCTCTGCATCGCCTGCGGTGCCTGCGGCGTGGCGTGCCCGGCCGATGCCATTCGCATGGACACCGACCTTGCGGCCGATACCATTACCTGGTCAATCGACTACGGCCGCTGCATCTTTTGCGGCCGCTGCGAGGAAGCCTGCCCCATGGAGGCCATCAAGCTCACCGAGGAGTTTGAGCTGGCCGTCATGAGCAAGGACGACCTCACCAGCAAGAGCGTCTATGCGCTCGAGCACTGCTCGCGTTGCGGCAAGCCGTTTGCCCCGCACAAGGAGATCGACTATGCCAAGCGCCTGCTGCAAAAGGCCGGCGGCATGGAGGCCGAGCAGGCCGCCCGTACCGTCGGTATGTGCCAGGAGTGCAAGCGCGAGCTCGACGCCCTGCGCGCCGCCTCGGCCGTAAAGACCGGCAACGCGCACGGCATGGCTGCCAACGAGACGCTTGCGTCCGGCGAGCCCCAGGGCCCCGGCATGGAGTATCTGGGCGGCCACGGCGTGAACCCGGAGTATATCGACCGCGAGCTCAACCCCGATGCGCCCGAGATTCCCGCCGGTCCGGCGCCGGTCGAGGGCATCATCATGGATTTTGAAACGAAGGAGGAGTAACCATGGCCGAACCCACGCTTTTGCCCGAGCGGCTTCAGTACCGCCCGACCAAGATCGAGCTCGACGAGAGCATCGAGAAGGCCAAGGCGACCCTTCTTAAGAAGATCAAGCGCTCGGTGTACGTCTACCGTGTCGACTGCGGCGGCTGCAACGGCTGCGAGATCGAGATCTTCGGTTCCATCACGCCCGTCTTTGACGTCGAGCGCTTTGGCATCAAGGTCGTGCCCTCGCCCCGTCACGCCGATGTGCTGCTGTACACCGGCGCCGTGACGCGTGCCATGCGCATGCCGGCCCTGCGCGCGTTTGAGGCCGCACCCGATCCCAAGATCGTGGTGTCCTATGGCGCGTGCGGCTGCACCGGCGGCATCTTCTACGACAACTACTGCGTCTGGGGCGGCACGGATAAGATTCTGCCGGTCGATGTCTACATCCCCGGCTGCCCGCCCAGCCCCGCGCAGACCGTCTACGGCTTTGCCATGGCACTTGGCCTGCTGGACCAAAAGCTCCATGCCGAGACTACGGTGGAGGCTGCCGGCGAGCAGGCCGATATCCTGCACCCCGGCGTGCCGTACAAGCTGCGCGTTGCCATCGAGCGCGAGGCTCGCGCCATGAGCGGCTACCGTTACGGCCGCGACCTGGCCAACGAGTTTATGGATACGCTCGAGGACGCGCCCAAGGGTGATATCCGCGGTGCTATGGCGCTGCTCATCGACAAGCAGGACGATCCGCGCCGCGTTGAGGTCTACTCGGCGCTGCAGGATCTGGTGCTGGCCGGAGGTCACTAGATGGAGCTCACGGACCGCTCTGGTTACTTTGCGGGCCCCGGTATGCTCGGCGGCTCCTTTGGCGATGCCTCGCGCGCAAGCGACGAGGCTGCCGAGGGCGTCGCCGACCCCTGCCTGGGCCATGCGCCCGACCAGGTGGTCTTCTATGAGCTCACGCGTAAGTTTGTGGAGACCGAGGAAGACGTTCCCCAGGAGGCCTGCGACGTGCTGTACTACACGCTCGCCGTGGGCCACCACACCGGCGTGCTCGATTGCTTTGAGCCGCGCCTGTCGGTGCCGGTGGATGTCTTCTATTCGCTCGTCGACGCGCTGCCGGAGGGGGAGGCCAAGACCAAGTTCGAGGCCATCCGCTCCTTTGGCGAGTGCCAGCTTGACAAGGCGGCGGTGCCGTCGCTGCTCGAGGCCTGCGACACATTACTCGACGAGCGCGGTTTTCGCGGGTCGGCCAAGGCCGGCATCTCGGTGTTCGACGACGACTTTGGCCTGCATGCCCAACAGGTCGCGTTTCTGATGAAGTTCCGCGATCTGGTTGAGCGCGTGCGCGATGTGTCGGGCGTGTATCTGACGGGAAGGTTGCAGTAATGGGTCGCGTTGTGGATGGTCGTGTGAACGGAGCCCCATTTGCGGGTATCGTGCTCACGGCGGGAAGCGTGCTGCGCGCCGACGATGCCGCCGGCCCCGTGCTCTCCAAAAAGATGGAGGACACGCCTATCGCCGGTTGGTACACCATCGACGGCGGTCAGACGCCCGAGGATGACATCATCGAGGTCAAGCGCGAGCGTCCGCCGCGTTTGGTTTTGGTCGATGCCGCCGACATGGCGCTGCCCGTCGGCGCCATCCGCTTGCTCGACAAACACGATGTGGCCCGCAAGTCGATGTTCACCACGCATTCGCTTCCCTTGTCGATTCTGATCGAAGAGATTGAGCAATCGTGTGATGATATCGTCTTCGTCGGGATTCAGCCGGGCGACACGGAGTTCTACAACCCCATGTCCCCGGAAGTCTTTGAGGCCGTCGACGCCGTGTACGACGCCGTGGCCGCCAACGACTTTTCCCACTTTGTCCGCTTGGGGCAAGAGCAATAGGAGCGCTTGTTCCTGCTGATTAGGAAAGAAGTGATTGACATGGCAGATTCCAAGGTGGAGTACCCCTCTCCCGATTGCCTGGCGCCCGCCGCGATCGAGGCCAAAACCGAGGCCGCCGGCGTGACCAAGGCCAACCTGCCGGTCGCTAAGGCCTTTCTGTTGGCAATGTTCGCCGGCGCGTTTATCGCCTTCGGCGGCCTGTTCTTTACCGTGTTCTTGAGCGACAGCACGCTGGGCTGGGGCGCTCAGCGCGTCGTGGGCGGTCTGTGCTTTTGCCTGGGCCTGGTGCTCGTGCTGGTGTGCGGCGCCGAGCTGTTTACCGGCAATTCGCTTATGGTCTGCGCACTCAAGAGCAAAAAGATCACCCTGGTTCAGATGCTTAAGGCCTGGGTCGTCGTGTGGGTCGGCAATTTTGTCGGTGCCCTGTTCATCGTCTTTTTGGTGTACATGGCCGGCATCTATAAGCTCAACGGCGAGGCGGTCGCCAACTCTATGGTGACCGTCGCCGCCGGCAAGGTGACGATCGACTGGGTGACGATCTTCTTCCGCGGCATCCTGTGTAACATCTTTGTGTGCCTGGCCGTGTGGATCGGTACCGCCGGTAAGACCGTGGTCGATAAGGTTGTGGGCATTCTGCTGCCCATCGCCGCCTTTGTGGCCTGCGGTTTTGAGCACTGCGTCGCCAACATGTACTTTTTGCCCATGGGTGCCGTGATGCACGCGTGCGGCTATGGTGCCAAGGTCGCCGGCGCCGATGCGCTCAACGCTGCGGGCATTGCGTTTAACCTGTCCGCCGCCACGTTGGGCAACATCGTGGGCGGCGCGGTTCTGGTCGCGCTCGGCTACTGGTTTATCTACGCCAAGAAGTCCGAGGCGTAAGGTATCGTCTGTTTGACGTTGGGCCTCCCGCGGGGCGTTGCCGTGCGGGAGGCTTTTTTGGCCTGGGGCTCGTTGCCGGGCTTTTGGCCTGCTGTGTTTGGCTTGTGAAAGGGGTAATCGAGATGGCATCTGCTTTGGAGCGTGACGGTCGCGCCTTGGTGACCACATGCGGGGGATGCTATGCCGATTGCGCCTTTGCGGCACGCGTTGAGGACGGTCGCGTGGTGGCCGAGTTGCCGGTGCCGGGGCATCCGTGCGCTGCGCGTGCCCTGTGCGCCCGCGGACGGCATCGCCTGGCAATGCCGTTTGACGAGCGCGACCGCATCGTGCACCCCATGCGACGCCGCCAGGATGGCTCGGGGTTCGATGTGATTTCGTGGGACGAGGCGTTCGCGCAGATTGCCGAGCGCCTTTTGGGCATTGTTGACGAGTGCGGGCCTCGTGCGCTGGGCATGACGCTCGGTGTTCCCTCGTTCGACCGCTACTGGGCCTATCGCTTTATGCATGCGCTGGGCTCGCCCAACGTGTACGGTGCCGATGGCGCCTGCGAGGTAAGTCGTCTCACCGGATGGGAGCACAGTCTGGGCTATAGTCCCGCTTCCGACCTGGCGCATACCGATTGCATCATGTACCTGGGGCGTTCGCTGGTGGACTCGTCTTCGATGGGGGCCGTTGATGCGCTCAACGATGCACGCCGGCGCGGGGCGAAGATCATCGTGGTTGACCCCCGGCGCAGCGGCTCGGCTGCTATTGCCGATCGCTGGCTCCGCGTGCGCCCGGGCTGCGACTTGGCGCTGCTGTTGGGTATTGTCCACGTGTTGATTGCCGAGGACCTGTACGACCACGAGTTCGTGGACCGCTATACCACGGGTTTTGACGAGCTGGCGCAGGCGGCCCGTGCTTGGACGCCCGAGTGGGCCGAGTCGATGTGCGACGTGCCGGCGGACGATATCCGTGCGACTGCGCGTGATTTGGCTGCCGCGGCGCCTGCTGCGGTGGTGGACGCTGGCTTTCATGGTGGCATCGGTATCGCGTATGCCAATAGCACCCAGACCGCGCGTGCGATTTGTCTGGTCGATGTGCTGCTGGGCTGTATCGGGCATGCGGGCGGCGCGCTCAATCCTCCCACACCGCTTGTACTGGGCGACTTGGACCCTGTGCGTTTCGCGACGCCGCCGGTGCCGCGTGAGCCTAAGTTGGGGTCCGAGCGCTATCCACTGGTCGATCCGGTGCGCGGCCTGTGTACGACCATCGGTCAGTCGATTCTTGCCGGCGATTTGCGTGGACTCATCGTCTATGCCAGTAACCCCGGTGCGGGCTATGGCAATGCGCAGGCTTGGTTGGGTATTTTGCAGCAGCTCGACTTGCTCGTGACGATTGATATTCGCTGGTCCGAGACAGCGCGCGCTTCTGATTTCGTGCTGCCCGACGTGACGTATTTGGAGGCCGACCGTGGCGTGGGAACGGTGACGGGCGCCAACGATGCGCGCGTGTTCTACCGCAACGCCGTGCTGCCCGTGCAGCATGACGGCACACGTCCCGGTCGAGAGATTTTTGCCGGTCTGGCGCAGGCGTGTGGCGTGGGCGAGTACTTCCAGCTTACGTCTGACGATCTGGCGGCTGCCCAGGTGGCGCCTTTTGGGATCAATCTGGACGAGCTCAAGGAACGAGGCTGGGCCGACACGGGCGTTGCGTTGCCATCGCGTACGGGCGAGCCGGCGATTCCCTTGGATGGCGGCAAAATTGCGCTGGCAAGCGACGTATGGGAACGAGCCGGCCTGGGTCGTGTGCCCAACTGGATCGCTCCCATGGTGGAGCCCGGCCTGGGGATGTTTCGCCTCATTAGCGGCAACCGTCCCTTTGAGTCGCATACTTCGCGAAGGCTTGCGGCCCAAGGTGCCGCCGAGGCGGGCTCGGATCTGGATGCTGTGCAGATGAATGCCGATGCTGCTGCGCACATGGGCATCGCCGACGGCGAGATCGTCGAGCTCGTGAGCGATATGGGCCGCGATCGCGTGCGCGTGGAGACGACGCCCTATCTGCATCCGGGGTGCATCTTTACGTCGGCCGCCCCCGGTGGGCGTTCGTTTGGCTCCGATGCCGGTGGCGCTCAAGCCTTAGGCGTGGGCCCGCTCGACCATACGCCGCTGCGCTGGGACCCGTTGACGGGCGCCGCGCTCACCCAGGAAAACGCCGTTCGCGTGGAAAAGATCGCGGCGCGCGAGGATAATAGCGATTGATTGACTCAGCCGATCGAATTGGCTGATAGTTTGACGTCCGAACGATTGATTCACCTTTGGTTTTGAAAGGCCGCACATGAGCGATAGCCAGAACATGTCCGATGAGGTGCGCGCCCGCCTTCGCGCTATTCCTTCCGTCAACGAGCTGCTCGCAGAGTGGCCGGTTGTGAAGGCGGCGGGGGAGACCTGCGACGCGGTGGTGCATGCCGCCGTCACGGCCGAGCTCGACGAGGAGCGCTCCGCCATTCGCGCCGGTGCCGCCCCGCGCTCTAAGCGTGACCTGGCCTCGGCGATCGAGTGGCGTGCGCATCGATCCGCGCTGCCGAGCCTGCGTCCTGCCGTCAACGCCACGGGTGTGGTCATCCATACCAACCTGGGTCGAGCCCCGCTCGCGGAGTCGGCGGTAAAGGCCGTGGCCGAGGTTGCGCGCGGGTACAGTACGCTCGAGTACAGTGTGGACACCTGTTCGCGCGGGTCGCGCAAGGAGCACGCCGCGCAGCTGATTCGCTCGCTCACCGGTGCCGAGGACGCGCTCGTGGTCAACAACAATGCCGCCGCGGTGCTGCTGGTGCTGGCGACCCATGCCGCAGGCAAGGAGGTCATCGTCAGCCGCGGCGAGCTTGTCGAGATCGGCGGCAGCTCCCACATCCCCGATGTCATGGCGGCTTCGGGCGCCAAACTCGTCGAGGTCGGCGCCACCAACCGCACACATTTGGGCGACTACGAGCGCGCCATCACGCCCGATACGGCGATGATCCTTAAGGTCCATCCTTCCAACTATCGCATCGAGGGTTTCCACGAGGAAGTGAGCTCAAGGGAGCTCGCCGCACTGGCCCATAAGCACGGCCTGCTGTTCTATGAAGACCAGGGCTCGGGGGCGCTGTTGCCTGACGACATCCTGGTTCGCGGCGGCGAAGAAACCACGCCGTCTTCGGTTTCGGCAGGGCTTGATCTGGTGTCGTGCTCGGGCGATAAACTGCTCGGTGCCGCACAGGCGGGCATTATCATGGGCCGTCGCGATCTGGTCCAGGCCTGTGGGTCGCATCCGCTTATGCGCGCCCTGCGCCCGGGCAAGCTGGCACTGGCGGCGCTCGAGGCTACACTGCGCATTTACATGGATGGGGCGGATGTGGCCCATCGCGAGGTGCCGGTGCTCAACATGCTCACGCTTCCGCAGGCTCATCTGGAGCGACGTGCCCGCAAGCTGCGCGATCGTATGGTCGCCGGGCTCGATAAGGCCGGTTGCCCGTGCGCCGTTGATTTGGAGATTGTCGAGGAGTCCTCGACGCCCGGCGGCGGCTCGCTGCCTACCGTGGGGCTGCCCACGATGTGCGTTGCCGTACGTCTTGTTGACGAGCGCCTGACGGTCGACGCGCTCAAGCGCTCGCTTGTCCAGGACTTCGACACTCCGGTTGTCACGCGAACCTCGCACGATCGCATTTTGTTTGATGTGCGCACGCTCGTGGGCGACCGCGATATCGAGACGGCGGCGTCGACGCTTGCCGCATGCGTTGAGAAGGCGGTGCGCCGATGAGTGGGGCCGAAGCGTTGGTGGAGTGCCCCGTTATCGTAGGTACGGCGGGACATGTCGATCACGGTAAGTCGGCGCTCATCGAGGCGCTGACGGGTAAAAACCCCGACCGCCTGGAAGTTGAGCGCCGTCGCGGCATGACCGTTGAGCTTGGCTTTGGCGAGCTGGCGCTGCCGAGTGGCAAGATCGTTGGCCTGGTTGACGTGCCGGGCCATGCGCATTACTTGCGCGCCATGGTGCAGGGTGCCACAGGTATCGACGTGGCCGTGCTGGTGGTTTCGGCCGTCGAGGGCGTGATGCCGCAGACCCGCGAGCACGTGCATGTGCTGGAGCTGCTGGGCGTCACGCATATGGTGGTGGCGCTGACTATGTGCGACCTGGCCGACGCCGAGATGACCGAGCTTGCCGAGCTCGATGTCGATGACTTTTTGTCGGGTACCGTGTTTGCGGACGCGCCGATCGTGCCCGTGTCGTCCAAGACCGGCGCGGGGATCGATGACCTACTGGTTGCGCTTGACGAGCAGGTTGCCGCTTGCTGGGATTCCTGCCGCGACCGTGCTGAGCTCACCGATGCCGCACCGCGTCTGCCAATCGACCGCTGCTTTACGATCAAGGGCGCCGGTACCGTGGTGACGGGAACGTTGCACGATGCGCCCGTCGCGGTGGGGGATGAGCTCGTCGCGCTGCCGTCGCGTACGGTCTGTCGCGTGCGCGGGATTCAGGTGCATGGCGATACGCCGCGAGCACTGCCCGGACAGCGCGTGGCGCTCAACCTGGTGGGCGATGGCGTCGCCGCACTTGACCGCGGTGAGATGCTCGGTGTGGCGGGCCGCTTTGGCCAGACGATGCGCTTTATGATGACGTTTACGTATTTGGGTCGCGAGGGAGCCAAGCCGCGTGTGCTCGAGTCGGGTGCGCGTGTGCACGTGATGGCGGGTACGGCCGAGGTCGTCGGTCGCATCATGTTCATGGAGGGCGAGGCCCCCATGGCGGTGGGCGAGACCCGTATCGTTCAGGTGCGCTTGGAAAATTCACTGCCGCTACGTGCCGGGGACCATGCCGTGGTGCTGTCCTATTCGCCCGTGATGCTCGTTGGCGGCGGGCGCGTGCTGCTTTCGCGCTGCCGTCGCTCGCGCGAGCTTACTGAGGGGGAGTGTATGCTGTACGCGGCGCTCGAGTCCGGCGATATCGCGGGCGGTGTGGGCGCTTGGCTGGCGCTGCAGGCGCTGCCGGTTGCGGCGGTTGATGTTGCCGAGGCACTGGATCTAGTTATCAGTGAGGCCGATGCCGCGCTGGGCGAGTTGGTGGCGAAGGGCGCTGCTTGCGCGTTTGCTGGCTCGGATGGCTCGCTGTATGTAGATGCTTCCGCGCTTGACGCCGCGATGGATGCACTGGCGGCGACCCTGTCAGCCATGCACGCGGCGGCTCCCAAGGAGACGGGCTTTACGCCCGGCGCCGTTGCCCATGCTGCGTGGCCTACCGCTGACGATACAGTTGCCGCAGCCCTGATTTCCGAGGGCTGCTCGCGCGGCGTGTGTGCCTCCGAGGGCGCCGAGGTGTTCGACCCGCACTCCGCTGCCGCCGCGGCGCGCGTGGTGCACGAGGCTTGCGAGCGCATCGTTGCCTTGCTGGACAAAGCCGGCCTCGATGCACCGACGCTGCCCGAGGTGGGCGAGCAGTTGCGGCTCGATCGCGACACCATGACGCGCGCCCTGCGTGAGCTTTCGCTCAATCGCTCGATCGTTAAGGTCGAGCGCGACGTTGCCCTGTCCGCCGCCGCCGAGGCCCATGCGCGCGAGCTTGTTGCCGCCGCCATCGCCGATGCTGGCGGCGCTGCAACCACGAGTGTATTGCGCGAGGCCCTGGGTGTGTCGCGCAAGCGTGCTATCAGCATCTTGGAGCACCTGGATGCCGTGCGCTTCACGGTACTCGACAAGGATGCCGGCGGCCTGCGCTCCCTACGCTAGGCCGGTCACCCGCCCCCGCCTCCTCAGTTGCGGTGAAATAGTTCCTGTTTTCGGCATCTAACGCCAAACCAGGAACTATTCCACCGCAACTTCTTGCTTGTCTTTTTGGGATGGGGCCTGTCGGTTTGGTAAAATACCGGCGCACTTGGGAACGGATGGGCTCCGGTGGGCTCCGCGGTCCTCAAAACCGTTGCGAGGCGTGCAAAACGTCTTGGATGTGTTCGATTCACATACGTTCCCGCCATACGCTACCAGCGCTTTTGTGCTCGCGGTCTTGCTGCGTGCCGCAAAGGCGCTGTTTTGTTTTTGCACGAGCTTTTCGTAGCGCTGCTATTTCGGTGGCTGTATTTAGCTTCGTGCACCGGGTCTCGAGCATGCCGATGGAGGTGTTTTGCCGTATGACTACCGTAAGACGTGCCGATCTTTCTTGTGTCGTCCAAGCGGGTGGGCTGTCCTCGCGCATGGGCTGTGATAAGGCGCGCATGGCGTTTTGCGGCGAGCCGCTCATCGAACGCGTGCTGGGTCGGCTGGCGCCAGTTTCCGGCGAGTTGGTCGTGACGACTTCGCGTCCCAGCGAGCTTGCCTACCTTGAGGAGCGCGCGTTTGGCGGCCTGGTGCCACGCGTGGTAGCGGACCTTGAAGGGTCGGCGGGTGCCATGCGTGGCATCGCGAGCTCGCTGGCTGCCGCTCGGTTGCCCCTCGCGGCGATCGTCGCCTGCGATATGCCGTTCGTCTCACCAGAATTGATCGGCGCTCTTTCGGATCGGGTCAAGGAAGGCCCGCTCGACGTGTGCGTGCCGCGCGAGGAGCGGGGGATTGAGCCGCTGTGCGCCGTCTGGCGCCGTGACGCGTGTGCGCCGGTTGCCCGTGAGTTGCTCGACCAGGACCGCCAACGCATCCGCTGTTTGATCGACCAGGTCCATGCCGGCTATCTGGATGAGCCCCAGATTGTCGAGGTTGCCGGCTCCACGCTCTGCTTCGAAAACGTCAATACACCCGAGGAGTTTGCTGCAGCCGAGTTGCTCGCCTAGACGATTGGAGTTGCCATGTCTCACGATATCTGTCCCGATACGGGAGAACCCTGCACTTGTGACGGGTCCGAGCCTTGCACCTGCGGCTGTGGCGGCTGTGGACATACGGCCGAGGAAGAGGCAGCGGCGGCTGCGTATCGCGAGTTGCACCGCGAGGCCTCGTCCGGTGGCGCCCTCGATCACGAGCGCAAAATCATCGTGTCGTTCGACAGCACCTTCGATGTGATGGAATGCGAACAGCTGTGTCTTGCCGCCGGTGTGCCTGGGCGCATCATGCCGCTGCCCGGCTCCATCACCGCCGGCTGCGGGCTGTGCTGGGCCATGCCGTTCTCGGGCGATGCCCTCGCCGCCTTCCGTGCCGCTACCGAGGGCCGCGTAACCCCCGCCGACTACCACCAGCTCGTCCTCTAACCACCAAAACCACCACAAAGGTGCCTGTCCCCAATGTGGTGGTTTGGAACACGTGGACGAAACAGGTTTGAAACACGGGTTTTGCGCGTCAGACACTCAAAAACGCTTCTACCTGCATCGTAATCAAAACGAAACATCTGCTCGTCGGCTTATGCGTAACTTTGCTGCAACAGTGCGATATTATCCATACTCGATAAAGCTCGCGGCGCATGGGACGCCGCGAACGACACCTTTCTTTTCCATCAATTGGAGGAAGCATGAGCTACACGCAGAAAGTTCTCGAAGAGCTCAAGGCCCGCTATCCCGAGCAGCCTGAGTTCATCCAGGCCGCGACCGAGATCCTCGGCACCATCCAGCCGGCGCTCGACGCCCACCCCGAGTACGAGGAGGCCGCCCTGCTGGAGCGCCTCGTCGAGCCCGAGCGCATCGTCATGTTCCGTGTTCCCTGGGTCGACGACCAGGGCAAGGTTCAGGTCAACCGCGGTTACCGCGTCGAGTTCAACTCTGCCATTGGACCCTACAAGGGCGGCCTGCGCTTTAACCCGACGGTCACCCTGGGCATGCTCAAGTTCCTGGGCCTGGAGCAGATCCTCAAGAACAGCCTGACCACCCTTCCCATGGGCGGCGGCAAGGGCGGCTCCGACTTTGACCCCAAGGGCAAGTCCAACAACGAGATCATGCATTTCTGCCAGTCCTTCATGACTGAGCTCTATCGCCACATTGGCCCCAACACCGACGTCCCCGCCGGCGACCTGGGCGTTGGCGGCCGCGAGGTTGCCTACCTGTTCGGTCAGTACAAGCGCCTGACCAACGAGTGGACCGGCGTCCTTACCGGCAAGGGCCTCTCCTTTGGCGGCTCGCTCGCCCGTACCGAGGCCACCGGTTACGGTCTGGTCTACTTTGTGGATGAGTACCTCAAGAGCCGCGGCGACTCCTTCGAGGGCAAGAACGTCGTCGTTCACGGCTCCGGTAACGTCGCTATCTACGCGGTCCAGAAGGTCGCCCAGCTCGGCGGCAAGGTGCTTGCCTGCTCCGACACCCACGGCTGGGTCGAGGATCCCGGCGGCATCGACTACACCGTGCTCGAGCACGTCTACAACAAGAAGCGCTCCGGCCACGACAAGGGTGTCACGCTCGCCATGTACGTTGACGAGAAGCCCAACGCCGTGTGGCACGAGGGCGACGGCCGCGGCGTGTGGCAGCTGCCCTGCGACATCGCGCTGCCCTGCGCTCGTGAGAACACGCTGCTGCTCGAGGATGCCCAGGCGCTCGTCGCCAACGGCTGCAAGGTGGTCGGCGAGGGCGCGAACATGCCCACGACCATCGAGGCCACGACCTACTTCCAGGAGAACGGCGTCGCCTTTATGCCCGGTAAGGCTGCCAACGCCGGTGGCGTGCTCGTGTCCGGCCTGGAGATGAGCCAGAACGCCGAGCACCTGTCCTGGACCTTCGAGGAGGTCGACGGCAAGCTCGAGCAGCTCATGCGCGGCATGTTCCACAACGTGGACAACACCGCCAAGGAGTATGGCCAGGAGGGCAACTTTGTCATGGGCGCCAACATCGCCGGCTTCCTGAAGGTCGCCGACGCCATGCTCGCCCAGGGCGTTTGCTAAATCTTCGCTCGACATAGCGTCTCAGAAGGCTCCCAGTCGTCTTGGCTGGGAGCCTTTTTTGATCCGCATGCGACGGAGGAAAACGGTTCATTTTGTCCCGACACGAGCTGTGCCCCCTCGTTTGGTACACTTAAAGGTACTGGACAAGTGGAGAGATGGGGGAGAACGTGCTCAAGTTCGGTACCTACGTCCGTGTTGGAAACGCGGCCGAAGCCTATGAGCTCTTGCAGAAGAACCGCAACAACAAGATTGTGGGCGGCGGCATCTGGATGCGTCTGGGTTCGCGTCGTGTGGCGACGGCGATTGACCTTTCGGCTTGCGGGCTCGATCAGATCGAGGAGACCGAGACCGAGTTTCGCATCGGTGCCATGTGCACCCTGCGCCAGCTCGAGCGTCATGCCGGGCTCAACGCGCTTGTCAACAATGTCTTTGAGTTCGCCGTCCACGACATCGTGGGCGTGCAGCTGCGCAATACCGCCACGGTGGGCGGCAGCATCTACGGCCGCTTTGGCTTCTCGGACGTTCTCTCTGCCTTCCTCGCGCTCGATTCCTATGTTGAGCTGACGGGTGCCGGCCGCGTGCCGCTTGCCGAGTTTGTCGACATGGGCTACGTCCGCGACGTGATCGAGCACGTCGTGGTCGTTAAGCACGATTACCGCGCGAGCTATGAGGCCGTGCGCAAGGCCGCGACCGACTTCCCCTCGCTCAACGTCACCGCTGCCTGGTGGGACAATAGCTGGCACGTCACCGTGGGCGCCCGTCCGCTGCGCGCGACCCTGCTGCAGGGCGAGGCGTGCGGCCTGGTGAGCGAGCAGCCTTCCGAGGACGAGCTGCGTGCCCTGGCCGCGTCC
>CABUTN010000041.1 GCA_902494565.1 uncultured Collinsella sp.
CTACGAGGATCCGGCCGAGATCGGCCCCGACCGCATCGCCGATGCCGTGGCGGCACGCGCCGTCTACGGCTCTCCCTGCATCGTGATCGACTTGGGTACCACGACCAATATCGAGGTCATCGACGCGTGCGGTACCTTTGTGGGCGGCGTCATCGCGCCGGGTCTGGCGCTTGGCGCCCGCTCGCTTTCGGCTGCTGCGGCGCGCCTGCCGCAGGTTGAGCCTTCGGCGCCAACGCATGTGATCGGTCGCAACACGCGTGAGGCCATGCGCTCGGGCGTGGTTCTGGGCGAGGTGGCCCGCATCGACGGCATGCTCGACATGGTGCTCGCCGAGATGCGCGCGACCCAGGCCGCGGGGGAGGGCGATGTGCCCATCGTCATCACCGGCGATGATGCCGAGGCGCTCGCGGCGTTGGTCGGCCATAGCCTGACGGTAGACGACGCGCTGACGCTGCGAGGACTGGCCGAGCTCTACCGCATCAACCAAAAGCCCCGCCGCGTGTAAAAGTGAGGGCGCCGGTGGGACAAACGCCCTCACCTTTCACCTGCTACAATGGGTCAAACTATTGCGATTACGGAGGTGTCTGCCATGTCGGACGATCTTCATCAAACTTCGTCAGGCAAGCGCCTGGACGTCATTAGCTGGGACGAGTTCTTTATGAGCGTGGCCATCGCCGCGCAGCGCCGCAGCAAGGACCCCAACACGCAGGTGGGTGCGTGCATCGCCAGCACCAACCACCGCATCCTTTCGGTGGGCTACAACGGTACGCCCTCGGCGCTCAACGACGACTTTTTCCCGTGGGGTACGAGCGACGACCCGCTGCAGGACAAGCATAACTACGTGGTCCATGCCGAGGCAAACGCCGTGCTCAACTACCGTGGCTCGCTCAAGGACCTCGAGGGTTCCACGGTCTACGTCACGCTGTTCCCGTGCCACGACTGCGCCAAGATTTTGGCGCAGGTGGGCGTGGGCGAGGTTGTCTACCTGGACAACAAGTACGCCGATACCGATGATGGACGCATCAGCCGCCGCATCCTCGACTCCTGTGGCATCAGCTACCGCCAGGTTATCGTCGATGTCCAGATTGGTACCGGGGGACAGGCGCGACAGTAATTATGCGTTGTCGCTATCTGACGACGAACGCAGCTCAAAGAGCCCCGTCCCAAATTGACTACTCGTGAAAGTCGCGTCTGCGCGCATGGACGGCTCGTGAGCGGGTACATGGCTGTAGTAACATAGCTTCTGTCCGCGGGCGTGCCCGCGTTATTGTGAGAAAGGAGCCCCTGTGGCTGTTAACGAAGAGCTGCTTAAGAAGGTTCTTGAAGAGATTCGCCCCAACCTGCAGGCCGACGGCGGCGATATGGAGTATGTGGGCGTCGACGACGAGGGTGTCGTCAAACTGGAGCTGCAGGGCGCTTGCGCCGGCTGCCCCATGAGCTCGCTGACCCTGTCCATGGGCATTGAGCGTATCCTGAAGGAGCATGTGCCCGGCGTTACCCGCGTTGAGCAGGTCAATGCCTCCGGCGAGGCCGAGGACCTGTACGACGAGTACGCGCCGTTCTAAGATGCGAAAGCTGCGGACGGCATACTCCGCATAGACGTTACGCCCAAATATGCGGCTGCGAGCGCAAGGCCCGCGGCCGCATTTGTATGTAGGGAGCAGGGGGATCGATATGCTCAACGACCTCTACCATATGCTTGATCCCGTCGCGATCTCGGCGGGCCCCATCACCATCTACTGGTACGGCCTAGCCTACGTGGTCGGCGCCCTGCTCACGGCGGTCGTCATGTACCGCACGCAGCGCCGTTGGGGTTTTGACATTACGGTCGACGACCTGACGAGTGTCGTGGTCGGCGTGGTCTTTGGCCTCATTATCGGTGCGCGCCTATTCTACGTCGTCTTTTACGGCGACGGCTACTACTGGGCGCATCCGCTCGAGATCTTTGCCACCAATGAAGGCGGCATGAGCTTCCATGGCGGCCTGGTGGGCGGCATCATCGGCGGCGTGCTCGTGTGCCGCATGTACAAGCTCGACGCCTGGACCATCGCCGACCTTGCCGTCATCGGCGCGCCGCTGGCCTTGTGCCTGGGCCGTTGTGCCAACTTTGTCAACGGTGAGCTGTGGGGCAAGCCGACCGATCTGCCCTGGGGCGTGATCTTCGGTGGCACCGCGGGCGATATGCCGCGTCACCCCTCCCAGCTCTACGAGGCATTTCTTGAGGGCATCGTGCTCTTTTGCATTCTGCAGGTGCTCAGCCGCAAAAAGCCGCTACTGCCCCAAGGCACGTTTATGGGCGTCTTTGTGATGGGCTACGGTATCGTTCGCTTTTTGATTGAGTTTGTGCGCGTGCCCGATGCGCAGCTGGGCTATCTGCTGGGTGGCGTTATCACCATGGGTCAGCTGCTGAGCCTGCCGCTTGTGATCGCCGGCCTGGCGCTCATCATCTTCGCCCGACACCGCAACCAACCCCAGCGCGTCTACCTGGACGCCTAGCCACCAAAACCACCACAAAGGGGACAGGCACCTTTGTGGTGGTTTTGCCGAGTTTGATAGGTTTCTAGAAAGGCTTTCGGACTGTGAAGGATTCCGACCTCTCCACAACGGCTGCGCGCGACGCTGCCCGCATTGTCTGGTTTAAGCGCTACCCCGCCAAGCAGACGCTCATCGCATTTTTGCTCGCGCTGTTGGCGACCACGGCGTTTTCCATCGATCCCGCCCCGGTGTCGAGCAACGCAGTCTTGGCGATTGACCCCAAAGCCTCGGGCATGCTGTACGTGTGCTACGAGGTGCTCCTCTCGTTTGCCGGCCATACCGACGCGGTCATGCTGCTTGCACTTGCCTGCCTGCTCACGCTGCCGTTTCGCTACGTGTTCTTTGGCCGTGGCGACACCTGGCGTCCATCGATCATTCTGCCGTCGCTGTTCTTCGCCATCTGCATGGTGTTCGGCCGCAGCTACGATCTTACCGACTCGGCCGAGATTGTCCTTGGCGACAAAGCCCGCATCATCTGCGCCTGGATTGGCGGCGCGGGCTGGATGCTCTTGGCGGTCGTTGCCTTCTACCTTGCCTTTGAGTGTCTAGATTGGCTGAGCTCTCGGCGCATTCCGTTTTCCGAAGCGCACTTTGGCCGCGTATGGCGTGTGACTCACGCCGTGCTCTCGGTCCATCCCTTTGCCGGGCCCTTCCTGGTGCTTATGATCGCCTGGGCGCCCACGCTTATCGCTTCGCTGCCCGGTCTTTTTATGGGAGATACGGGTGCGCAGATTCGCCAGTGGTTCAACTACCCCAACGGCACGAGCGACTACCTGCGCCTACTCAACCCCAACGTGCTGCTCAACGGGCATCATCCCGTAGTGCACACGGCCATTATCGGCTCGTGCGTTCAGCTGGGGCTTTCGCTGTTCAACAGCGCTAACGCGGGTCTTGCCATCTACACCTGTGCTCAGTTCGTCATCACGGCCGCCTGCATGGCCTATTCCATTTCGTCGCTGCGCAAACTGGGTGTGAGCCTGCCGGTTCGCGGTGCGATCCTGCTGTTCTTTGCGTTTATGCCGATGTTCTCTAACTACGCGGCGTTGCTCACCAAAGATGTGCTCTTTGCCGACGCGTTCTTGGTGCTGCTGGTACAGACCGTCAAGCTCGTGGCATGTGGCTTGCCCCGTCGTGATGCCAATGTCGAGCGAGCGGGCGAGAAAGCCCCCGTGCTCTTTGCGCGCCATGACTGGCTGCTGCTCGCTCTGGGCGCCATGGGTTCCACGTTTCTGCGTAACGGCGGCCTGGTGTTTCCCCTGGCGGCATGCGTAATCGCGGCGGCGTTTTGCGTATGGGACGCGCATGTGGCTCGTCGTGCAGCCAAGCAGACTGGCGCTGCGCCTTCGGGCGCCATCCCGCGTTTCCGCTGGGTTGGCGTTCTCGCGGTGCTCGCGCTCTGCCTTGCCTCTAATATGTACTTCACCAAGGTCTTTATGCCGGCGCACGACATTACGCCCGGCTCCAAGCGCGAAATCCTTTCGATTCCGTTCCAGCAGACGGCTCGTTTCGTCCAAAAGCACGACGGCCTCAACTCGGGCGTCAACCCTACGGTTAAGGAGGACGGCACCATCGTGGAGGCTCCTTGCGACGGTTCGGTGACCGACGAAGAGCGTGCCGTGATCGACCGGGTACTCAAGTACGAGAACCTGGGCCGCCGCTACAACCCCGACAAGTCCGATGCCGTCAAGAACTGCTTTAACGAGTACGCCTCGCAGGAGGACATCGATGCCTATTTTGAGGTATGGGCTCAGATGTTTAAGAAGGATCCCGAATGCTATATTTCGGCGCTTATCAATAACTACTATGGTTATTTTTATCCGAGCGCGCGCGATGCCTGGGTCTACAGCACGGCGCGTAGTGCCGAGATCATGGCGCGTCCCGACAACCTCAAGTACTTCGACTTCCATCCGGTTGACAGCAACGTGGTGCGCTGGTGTGACCATCTGATCAACCTATACCGTGTGGCGGTGCAGCGTGTTCCCTTTATCTCGCTCACCATGAGCTCGGCCACCTATGTGTGGATCATGATCGCCGTGGTGGTCTACCTGCTGCGTCGTCATTCATGGCGTGCGCTGGCGATCTGGGTGCCGCTGTTGGGCGTACTCGCCGTGTGCCTGATTGGCCCGTGCAACGGCTCGACCTACATGCGCTATCTGTATCCGGTCATCGCCTGCATGCCCTTCGCCATCGGCGCCACCGTCACCCGCAGCGACTTCCTCTGGTCCTAACTTGGTGCATTGAGGTCAGGTTTCTTTGCACCAAAGGGGCCATCATCACGACGCCTTCATTTTGGGGTTTATCTCGCAGGCCAGTAGGTATATCATAACGACGTTTGTTTATATTGCCCGAGCATCTGCGCTGGGCTTTAGGTCGAAACCGATAGGAGACACGTATGTCCGGACACTCTAAGTGGGCCACAACCAAGCATCGTAAGGGCGCGCAGGACGCCAAGCGTTCCGCCCTCTTCTCCAAGCTCAGCCGCAACATCACCGTTGCTGCCCGTCTCGGCGGTGACCCGCTGCCCGAGAACAACGCCAGCCTCGCCGCTGCCGTTGCCAAGGCCAAGGCTCAGTCCATGCCTAAGGACAAGATCAAGTCCGCTATCGACAAGGCTTTTGGCTCGGGTGCCGATGCCGCCGTCTACGAGAACATCGTGTACGAGGGCTACGGTCCTGCCGGTGTCGCCGTCTACGTCGACTGCCTGACCGACAACCGCAACCGCACCGCCGCTGATGTCCGTTCCGCCTTCTCCCACGCTGGTGGCAACCTGGGCACCTCCGGCTCCGTCGCCTTCCAGTTTGAGCGCAAGGGCCAGATCGTCGTCGCCAAGGAGATCCTGGACGAGAACGCCAAGAAGGAGACCATGATCGCCAACGGTGCTGCCGGTGACGAGGATGAGTTCATGATGGCCATCGCCGAGGCCGGCGGCGAGGACTACGAGGACGCCGGCGAGGAGTGGATCGTCTGGACTACTGCCAACGAGGTCATGGCTGTCTCCAAGGCGCTCGAGGAGCAGGGCGTCCAGGTCAAGGGCTCCGAGACCACCATGGTCCCGACCACCCCGACCGAGGTCTCCGGCGCCGACGCCAAGAAGGTTCAGCGCCTCATCGACCGTCTTGAGGAGCTCGACGACGTCCAGGATGTTTACAGCACCATGGACATGACCGACGAGGTCATCGCTGCCCTCGAGGAGGAGTAGCGCCCGCACGGGTTAAGCCGTGCATATCTGGGCATAATGAAGCGAGCATGCAAGCCTCGTGGAATAGATGAGCCGGATCCGCGTGCGTAGAGCACCGGACCCGGCTCTTTTATAATGATGCGAACCGTTTTGCATTTCGAGAGCCGAGATTTGAAGGGAGCGCCGCGTGCGCGTACTCAAACGAGCCCTAGCGATCGTGTACCTTGCCGCTACCATCGTGGCGCTGGGTACGCTTGTCTGCCAGTTTTGGGGGCCGTATACGTATCGCTTTATGTTGCTGATGCGCGACCCCATGCCGCGCATGGTCGTGACGGCATGCGGCGGAGTTGTGGCGATCGGCGTGCTGGTAAGCTTCTTCCGCCTGATGTTTGCTCGTCGCGAGCCGTCCTGCGTGCATCCGGCGGGGGAGCGCAATATCGAGGTCACGCTCGCGGCGCTTTCTTCGTGTGCCAGGGCTGCTGCCGAGCGCGACGACCGCGTGATGGTCGAGCATGTCGAGGCCCGCGTCCAAGGCTCCGATGATTCGCACGTCCGATTTAAGGTCGAGGCTATCGCGCTTGACGATAAGGACGTGGCATCTCTGGCTACCGCGATGCAGCAGCGCATCGAGGAAGCTTGCGACACCATGCTCGGCACGCCGGGTACGACCACGCGCGTCCGTTTTTTGCCGTCCAAGACTACCGTCCAGACCGTGGAGGTTTCCGGTGAGTGATACCAATCAAGATAAGACCGCTCGTACGCCGCGCCTGACGATTGACCAGAGCGCCACACCGGCGAGCGAACCTGTTGATTCCAAAGCAGAGGCAACCGAGTTACAAGACGTGGCAGCCGCGGATTTTGACGAGGCTATGGGTCTCATCAAGGGTACGGGCGCTGCTATCTGGAGCTATGCTGTGCGTCATCCCAACACCACGCTCGGTGCCGTCGCTGGCTTTATCCTCGCCGTGTTGGTGCTCACGCTCGGCCTGTGGGACACGCTCGTCATTGCATTCTTCGTGCTGATCGGCGCCGTGATCGGCCAAATTCGCGACGGCGAGAACGGGATCGTCAACTTCTTCGGCCGTCTGTTTAGCGGCCGCTAATATGTATTCGACTGTCGCATCCGCGGCAGGCATAAGGAGGAACCATGGCTTTTAATACGAAGGTCGATGTGGCCGATACCGAGCTCGAGGAGAAGGAGGCGGCCGTCGCCGAAGCCGAGGATGTGACGCTCGAGGATGAGGCGCTCGTCGAGGCCGAGTCCGCCGATGACGCGGACGAGGATGATGAGGAAACAGACGAGTCCGAGGACTCGCTGACCTATTCCAACGGTGTGATCGAGAAGATCGTCGCCATGGCCACCCGCGAGGTGCCGCACGTCCTGGGCATGAAGGGTAACCTTATGCACTTTGTGCAGGAGCAGTTTGGTGCCGAGAATCTGACCAAGGGCGTGACGGTTGAGGTCACCGATGACAATCGCGTGGTCGTCAACATCTCCGTCATTATCGAGTACGGCGCCTATGCGCCCGCGATCTTCGACGATGTCAAGGCACGTGTCACCGAGCGCCTTGCCGCGATGACCGGCCTTGAGGTGGCGGGCGTCAACCTGCGCATCGAGGACGTCATCACCCCCGAGGAGTACGAGCACCGCACCAGCCAGCACGAATAACCTTCCAAAAAGGGACAGGTTTGTTTTGGTAGGTTTTATCTGCGAAAACGTTAAACGGCCGACCGCGCAAGCAAAAGCGTGGCCGGCTGTTTTTGTACGCTCCCGATATAGTCATACCGCTCGTCTAACTAAGGGTTGCAATCCCCACGTTCCGCGTTACCCTAATGAGCGCATTGTTTCCAAATTGTTAACGAGGAGTTGCCGTAATGGCCGACGAGCACGAAACAGAAAGCAAGGCATGGGCGATTGAGGCCGCCGCTGCAGAGGCGGCATCGCGTGCTGCCGAGGAGGTGCATCGTCCTCCCGTAGTGCCGATGGAGCGCGTGGTTGATCGCACCGATATCGAGCGCGGCGAGCGTGCCGGCCAAAAGCGCAGCCAGGAGCCGGGCTTCCCGCGCTTTTTTGCCGAGCTCAATCTGGGCCTGATTCTTACGGCCTTTGCCATCGTTGCGTTTAAAACCCCTAATCACTTTGCTTTTGGCGGCACCTCGGGCGTGTCGGTCATTCTGTCCACGCTGTTCCCGACCCTGCCCGTCGGCGTCTTTATGTGGATTATCAACGCGGTTCTCGTCGCTTTGGGCTTTATCTTTTTGGAACGCAAGGCGATTCTTTGGAGTGTCTTCGCCTCGTTTGCGCTGTCCGCCTATGTTTCGCTGTTTGAGCTCTTTATTCCGACCGATGTCTCGATGACGGGCGATATGTGGCTCGACCTGTGCTTTGCCGTCATCTTGCCGGCGCTCGGCAGCGCTATTGTCTTTGACATCGGCGCCTCGACGGGTGGCACGGACATTCTTGCCATGATCCTCAAGCGCCGCACCACGCTCGAGATTGGCCGCGCCCTGCTGCTGGTCGATATCGGTATCGTGACCATCGCGGCCTTTTTGTATGGCCCGCGTGTCGGTCTGTATTGCGTGCTCGGCCTGTTTGCCAAGACGCTTGTGGTCGACAAGGCCATCGAGAGCATCCATCTTCGTAAGGTCTGCACGGTCATTTGCTCCGAACCCCTTAAGGTCGAGGAGTTTATCGTCAAGCATCTCAACCGCACGGCGACCATCAGCCGCGGCTACGGTGCCTTCTCGGGCAAGTGCGTGACGGTGATCATGAGCGTGCTGAGCCGTCGCGAGGCCGTGCAGCTGCGCCGTTATGCGCGCGAGGTCGATCCGGGTGCCTTTATCACGATCGTCGACAGCTCCGAGATTGTCGGCAAGGGCTTCCGCGGAACGAACTAGCACAGACGTATTCAACGAACCGCCTGCTGGCGCCGTGTATCTTGCAAATCGGTCATCTTTGAGTATTTGACCCCACATTGGGCAATAATGATGCTAAAGACATCGTTTGCGATCCAAGTGATTTGTTCAAGATACGAAGGGATGATTCTATGTTCTGCTCGCAGTGTGGCGCCCCCATGGGCGATAACGACAAGTTCTGCGGCGTGTGTGGTGCTCCTAATGCCGGTGCCGCTGGCCCCGCTCCCCAGGGACAGCCTCAGCCCCAGCAGTTTGTTCCGCAACCGCCCGTGGCGAATGCGCCAAAGGGCTGTGTGGCTCAGGCGTTCCAAGATATGACTAAGACTCCGGGCGTGCTTCAGCGTGTATGCCAAATCGCGTTTTTGCCGGCGCTGATTTGCGTTGTGTCGGTGCTCGTGTTGTTTATTCCCGTTATTGGCGGCATTGCGGCTGCCATCGGCTTTTTGGCAGCTTGCATTGCGAGCGTGTGCGGTTCCGGCTTTGGTATCGAGTGGGGTCGCGATCTGTCGCTCAAGGTTGATGACGGCATGGATCGTCCACTCATGCGTTCCACGTCGTTTGGCCTCGGAGTCTTTTCGAGCGTTATCTCGGTCGTGCTCGAGGTTATCGCTGCCATTCCCGTTATCGGTGTAGTGCTTTCGCTGGTGGAGGGCGTGGTAATTGGCGCCGCGGGCTCGTATTCTTATTACGGCTCTTATGCGCTCGAGGCTGCGCTGTTCGGTTCGCTCGGCCTGCTTGTCCTTGCGCTAATTGCCTCGGCGATTCTGGGTGTCTTCTTTAAGATGTTCGCCGACATTGCTGTGATGCACTTTGCGGTGACCGGGCGCGTCGAGAGCGCGTTTTCGCTCGATAAGGTCTGGGCGGCGTTTAAGCACAACAAGACCAAGCTGTTCTGTGCTTCGTTCCTTCCCGAGTTTTTGACCGGCTTGGTCGCCAACGTTGTCACATGGATCTTGACGGTCGTCTTTGGCGCCATTGCCTCTGTCGGTATGTATAGCTACTACTATCGTCCTACGGGTATTGAGGCAATCGTTACCGGCGGTGGCGTCACGCTCGCGCTGTTCTTGGTGCTGGTCGCTTTCGTCACCGTATTTCTTACGGTCTTTGGCAAGATGCTCAAGCACCGTGCCGTTGGCTATTGGGCCGCACGCTATGCAAGCGAGTGGGCCGATGAGGATAAGGACGACGTCCTGACTTTTGTGTTGCCCTTCGAGAAGAAGTCCGCTCCTTCGGGTTACGGTGCTCCGGATGCTTCGCCGGCACCTGCACCCGCTCCCGCGACCGAGCCTGAGCCGGCGTCCGAGTCTGAGACGGCATCTGAGCCCGAGCCTGCGCCTGAGCCTGCGCCTGAGCCTGAGCCGGCACCTGCACCTGAGCCGGCGCCTGCACCTGAGTCGGCGTCCGAGCCAAGCTCCGACGAGGAACCTCAGGACGAGTAGCCATGCCGTCTGCCATTTGGGGACGGGGTAGAAATGGTAGAAATAGCGCTTGATAAATGAGCGGGGGCGGACGTGTCGAAACGTCCGCCCCCGCTTTGACATCGCGATGTGGCTATGACTGCGAGATGCCAGCGAATCGATTACTCGTCGTGCTTCTCCTCACGGCGTGCGGCAGCGCGTGCGTCGTGGATGCCCTTGATCGCGGCATGGCGAGCCGTTCGGGCATCATGGATGGCGTCGCGAGCCTCGGCGGTCGTCGCCTTGGCAGAGCGCAACTTGGCGGCCAGATCGGGGTTGGTTTCGGCGACCGCGGTAATCGCGGGGCCGTCGAGCTCCTCTTGCGTGGGCTCGGCCAAAAAGTCGATAGCATACTGGGCGGCCACCATGGAGCCCTTTGCCAGCACGGTCTCGTCGATCTTGTAGAAGCAGGAATGTTGGGCATAGGTGGCGCCAATCTGGGGGTTGCGCGTGCCAACAAAGGCGAGCACGCCCGGCACGCGGCGCAGATACTCCGAGAAGTCCTCGCCCGAAAGCGTGCCGCGGTAATGACCCTCGCCTGCGGGGCCCAGACACTTGAGCACGGCTTGGCGGCAGCGCTCGCTCGAAGCGGCATCGTTTTCGACCTTGTAGTTGGCGATGGTGTAGTCGGTGAGTTCGGCCTCGGCGCCCAGGGCCGCCGCAGTGTGCTCCACGATGCGGCGCATAAGCTCGGGCATTTCCTCGTGGGTCGAATCGCCGTAGGTGCGCACCGTGCCGGCGAGGTAGGCCGTGCCGGCGATAACGTTGCGCGCGGTGCCGCCGTGCAGCTCGCCGACGGTGATGACAGCCGGCTCGTAGGGGCTGATCTCGCGCGAGACGATGGTCTGCAGGGCGTTGACGATCTCGGCGGCAACCATGACGGCGTCGTGGCCGCGTTGGGGCATGGCGCCATGGCACGAGGTGCCGCGGACATCAATGCGGAACCAGTCGGTATTGGCCATGCGCGGACCGGGCTCGCAGCTTACGGTGCCGGCGTCGACCTCGCTCCAGATATGCGCGGCGTAGGCACCATCGACGCCGTCGAGCACGCCCGTGCCGATCATGAGCTTGGCGCCCTGGCCGTTTTCCTCGCTGGGCTGGAAGACGATGCGGACCTCGCCGTGAATGTCGTCGGTCATATGGCGCAGGATTTGCAGCGTGCCGAGCATCATGGCGATGTGGCAGTCATGGCCGCAGGCGTGCATGCAGCCCTCGTTGACACTGGCGAACTCCTCGCCGGTCTGCTCAGTGACGGGCAGGGCGTCGATATCCGCACGCAGTAGGATGCGGCGGCGCGGCGTGCCGTCCTCGCGGTAGGCGTCGGGCGCGGTGCCGCGAAGGGTCGCCACCAGACCCGTCTTAAGGGGACGCTCATAGGGGATATTCATGGCGTCGAGCTGGTTGGCGATGTCGGAGGTCGTGCGCTCCTCGGCAAGGCTCAGCTCCGGGTGCTTATGGAAGTGTCGGCGCTGCTTGATGATATAGGGTTCAAACTCGGTAGCGATATCTTTGATGGCTGCGGTGACGTCGTCAGCCGCGCGAGCCTCGGTCGCCGCCATAATCTGCTGTGCCTTGGTCTTCGTCATGGTCGATTTGCTCCTTGCTGGGTTGATCGCAAAATCGTACAGGCTCTCTCCAGTATGCCACCTGCCGCTAGGGCTGGTAAAGTTGCCGTTTGCCGCTTGGGGTTTTGTTACAAGGGCGGGGGAGTACACTCGGGGGTGTTGAATTTCCTGCCAGAGATGGGGATGCCCATGCAACATATCGATCGGATTATCCGCTCCAAGAACGTCTTTACCGCGCAAGACGGCATCGATACCGCCCGCGAGCTGGCGATTGCCATCGCAGGCGACCGTATCGTCGCAGTCGGCGCGCCCGATGATGTGATCGCCGCCGCCCCCGCCGCCACGCCAGTTATCGACTACGGCGAGCAGTTTGTCTGCCCTGGTTTCCATGACGCTCATCTGCACTTCTTTCATACCTCGGTCGGCTCCTCGCCGTACATGCTCATGGATATGGGCACGTCCGAGGCGGCACTGGTGCAACACGCGCTCGAGTTTTCCCGGGACCTGCCCGACGACGCTTGGGTTGTGACGCAGGGCTGGCGCGATTACCGTTGGGACCCGCCCGAGCATCCTACCAAGGCGTCGCTCGATGCGGCATTCCCCGATCGTCCCTGCGTTATGTATTCGGGCGACGGGCACACGCTTTGGCTCAACAGCCGCGCACTCGAGGCGCTCGGCGTCACACGCGACAGTGAGCCGCCAGCGGGCGGCAGCTACGACAAGGATGCAAACGGCGAGCTCACGGGCATTGCTCACGAGGCGGCTGCCATGCAGCTGCTACCGCGCTGCCTTGAGTGGCTGGGGGAGGATCGCATTGCAAGCGCTTACTCCGATCAAATGAGGCGTATGGCCGAGCAGGGCATTACCTCGATCTGCGATATGTCGCTCATGCCCATACCGGGCTGCGACTTTATCCGCGACGATGTCTACGACAAACTGCAGGCAGCCGGCAAGCTGGGCATCCGCGCCCATTTGTTTCCCACGCTGCTGGATGACCAATCGCGCTTGGAAGAGCTACAGACCCGCTACGCGAACAACGCGCTGCTCTCGGCGCCAGGCTTTAAGCAGTTCTTCGACGGCGTGTCGAGCGAACACACGGCCTATCTCACCGAGCCCTATACCAACCCGCGCTTCCCGGGCGATCAAGGTCGCCTGACGGTTCCTGCCGAGCGTATGCGCAAGCTGGTCCTCGCTGCCGCGGAGCGCGGTCACACCGTTCGCATCCACGTCATCGGTGACGGTGCGATTCATGCCGCGCTGGATATCTTTGAGGAGGCCGCCGAACTGTACGGCCTGCCCCAGCACGGTCATAACACGCTTGAGCATCTGGAGAACCTTCTGCCCGAGGACATCGACCGCCTGCGCAAGCTCGACGTGGTTGCCTCGAGCCAGCCCTGCCATATCACGCTCGATCCGGGTGGTCCGGAGCGCGACCTGGGCTTGGAGCGCAGCCGCATCATGTGGCCGTTCGCAACCTATAAGCAGCGCGGCATTCGCCAAGCCTTCGGCACCGATAGCCCCATAACAGCTGTTACCAGCATGAACGTGCTCTACACGGCTATCACGCGCCAGGACCCCAAAAGCCACTGGCCCGAGGGCGGCTGGTTGCCGAGCGAGCGCATCGATGCAGCAACAGCCCTGCGCAACTACACCCTGGGCAGCTCCTATGCAGCGGGCGACGAGCAAAACCTCGGCAGCTTGGAGCCCGGCAAGTATGCCGACCTGGTAGTCCTGGATCAAAACCCGCTCATCGTTGACCCCCAAGACCTCCAGGCCACAAAAGTTCAGGCCACTTACCTGGCAGGCAACTTGATTTACGAGCGCTAATATTCATGTCGTACCGTTAAACGCGGCTCGCGCAGCCTATTTTGGGATGGTGCTCGAGCCGCGTTTGCGTTTTGGTGGGGATCCGCCATGAGCGTCCCTGCTCTGTTGGATTTGGGTGCGGGGCAGAGGTGCTGCTGCCCCGCGCTCAATTTGGACACCAGCAATGCTATCTCTTGGTGTTTTGCATACTTCCCATTACAGATTGCATAAAAAGGCTTGGATGTCCTTCCTGATCCTGATGTACCCCCGCCCGTGCCGTGCAAAAAACGGAGTATTCAGCACCGCGAGCTCTGCCGGTGCCGCTGCGGCTGAGTAACGTTGCGGAGATTGACGTCATTTTGGGGTCCGGCGCGGCGCGAAGCATGCCTTTTTGTCCTGGCGGGGTTTGCCTGCCGACTCAAATCGCCGGTCGAAGGCGTCCTTGGGACCAATATGGTGTGTCCGGCGCGTATGCAGTCGTCCTGGCTTGCTGAATACTCCCAAAAATGCACGGCGCTCCCCAGGGGACCCGTGCGCGCAGCGAAAACCATGCCCACGTTCCTATCCGCATCGCCATTTTGCTGCACTGACTTTTCTGAATGCCGGGCTCGAATTAGTTAACCTGCCTCCCGTGTGGCTCCGGAGGGGCGGGGCATAAGGTTTATCGCGAGTTCCGCACGAGCCGAAGGCCACTTAATGTGGCCTTCGTGCGAGCAGGACTGCCCGAGCAGGCAACCTTATGCC
>CABUTN010000042.1 GCA_902494565.1 uncultured Collinsella sp.
GCTGCCAGCACAAGTATCAGCAACTTAATGCCCAGCGCAAAGATGATGTTCTGCCAAACAATCGTCATGGTCTTGCGCGCCACGCGGATCGCGCGCGAGATGTTGGACGGCTTGTCATCCATGAGCACGACGTCCGCCGCCTCAATTGCGGCGTCCGAGCCCATAGCGCCCATGGCGATGCCAATGTCTGCGCGGGTAAGCACGGGTGCGTCGTTGATACCGTCGCCGACAAAGGCGAGCTTGCCCTTGCCGTTCTCGCTCGCGAGCAACGCCTCAACACGCTCGACCTTATCGCCCGGCAGCAGCTGCGCGTGGAACTCGTCGAGACTGAGTCGCTTGGCCACAGACGCCGCAACCTCCTCGCGGTCGCCCGTGAGCATGACGGTGCGCTTGACGCCGGCGGCGTGCAGGTCGCTGATCGTCTGCTCGGCATCGGCCTTGACGGTGTCGGCAATTACAATGTGGCCGGCATAGATGCCATCGACCAGCACGTGAAGGATCGTACCGACGACCTCGCAATTGGGCGCTTCGACGCCGGTCGCTGCGAGCATCTTAGCGTTGCCGACGACGACGTGCCTGCCGTCGATGTTCGCCGTCACGCCATGGCCCGCGTCGTTGGTGGAGTCGCTTACGCGCTTGGGGTCGAGTTCGTCCTGGAAGGCGGCGCGCACCGACTGCGCGATGGGATGATCGGAGAATGACTCAGCGAGGGCTGCGACCTCAAGCAGCGATTGCTCGGTATAGCCGGCTTCGGGGTGTACTGCCACGACCGAGAACGTGCCGTTGGTGAGCGTGCCGGTCTTGTCGAAGACGACGGTGTCCACGTCGGCGAGCGTTTCGAGGTAGTTAGAACCCTTGATGAGAACGCCCAGCTTGGATGCGCCGCCGATGCCGCCAAAGAAGCTGAGCGGCACGCTGATCACGAGCGCGCACGGGCAGCTGACGACCAGGAAGGTCAGGCCGCGCAGGATCCAGTCGGACCAGGCGCCGGTGACCAAGCCGCCGCCGAGCGCGAGTACCGCGGCCGCGCCGGTGACGGCGGGCGTGTAGACGCGGGCGAAGCGCGTGATGAAGTTTTCGGTGCGCGCCTTCTTTTCGCTGGCGTTTTCTACGAGCTCCAGGACGCGCGCGACGGTGGACTCGCCAAATGGCTTGGTGGTGCGCACGTGGATGAGCCCCGTCATGTTGATGCAGCCGCTGATGATGTCGTCGCCGGACTTGGCGGGGCGGGGAACTGACTCGCCCGTGAGTGCGGCGGTGTCGAGCTGGGTTTCGCCTTCGACGATGACGCCGTCGATAGGCACGCGCTCACCGGGCTTGACCACGATCACGGTGCCGACGGCGATGTCATCGGGGAAGACCTGCTCGAGTGTGCCGTCGGGCTGCTCGACGTTAGCGTAGTCGGGCGCGATGTCCATCATGGCACTGATCGACTTGCGGCTCTTGCCCACGGCGTACGCCTGAAACAGCTCGCCGACCTGGTAGAACAGCATGACGGCGGCGCCTTCGGCCATGTGCGGGTCGGTATCGGGGAAGAGCACCATGGCAAACGCGCCGATGGTCGCGACGGCCATGAGGAAGCTCTCGTCGAAGGCCTTGCCGCGGCGGATGTTATTGAATGCCTTTTGCAGTACGTCGTAGCCGGCAATCAAAAACGGCACGAGGAACAGCACAAAGCTGGCGTAGATGTCGCCCGGGGTGCCGAATGCGGCAGTGAGGGTGCCGAGCTCATCGAGGGCGTACACCACGGCAAAAATGCCCAGCGCTACCAGGATGCGGTTGCGCTTATGCTCGAGTGATTCTTTTTTCTTGCGCTTCTTCTTTTTCTTTTTGGGGTCGGTGGTGGCCATGACTCGTATCCTCCCATTTGAATGAATGAACACTCGCTCATATAATTTCGCGAGCAAAGGCCGCGGCAAGCGCGGCCTTGCAGGTTGGCGTAAACCTGGGCTAGAGAATGATCTCGCAGTCCGGCTCGGCGTCGGCCGTAAACTCAACAACGCGGTTGAGCACCTCGTCGAACTCAGCATCATCGGCCTCGAGCGTCAGCTTCTGGGTCATAAAGTTGACGGACACGGATTTGACGCCCTCGAGTTTGGCCAGCTCGTCCTGAAGCTCGCGCGCACAGTTGGCGCAATCGATCTCATCGAGCTTGTACTGCTTTTTCATGGTGGGTTCCTTTCCCGTTTTTGCGGCTTGGGTGCAGGCCGCGCTGGTACCGTGGTTGGTTGCTATTCGCAGATATGGCTCATGCCCTGGTTGAGCATGGTGTAGACGTGGTCGTCGGCGAGCGAGTATAGGATATTGCGCCCGTCGCGCCGGAATTTAACCAGGTGCGACTGCTTGAGTGTGCGCAGCTGGTGCGACACCGCGGACTGCGAGGTTTCGGTCGCTTCGGCGATGTCTGCCACGCAGAGCTCGCGGCCCATGAGGGCGTAAAGGATCTTGATGCGCGTGGTGTCGCTGAAGACCTTGAACAGGTCGGCGAGGTCGTAGAGAAGCTCCTCGTCGGGAAGGTCCTCGGGCGAGCAGGTGGTGGGGATCACTGGCTCGGTGGCCTCGGTGTCGGGTTTCGTTTCATCAACGCGGATGCTCATTGCAATATCCTTTCATATGAACATGCGCTCATATAATTTACTTTCGATTATATGAGTGCATGTTCATATGTCAATGACGTTCAGGTAATTCGTTGTACAAAATGATGGGGAATAGTGGACGAGATCCCGGACTGAGCGTTTTTTGATAGTCGATGCCAAGGTGGGTACCCTCGTGCCGTGCAAAAAATGGAGTATTCTGCAACTATAGGGGTCCGCTAATTTATTGCAGGTCATATAATGCAGTTCAAGAGTTATCTTAGGGTGTTAATCCGATGAGTTCTTCCTCAAATGTTGCCTAACGCTCTCACGCAAGAGTGATTTCGCTTCACATTTGGATCCACTCGAGGGTGATAGACACCCGACCCTGCTGAATACTCGCAATTTTGCACGTCGCTAGGGTACCCACCTTGTTAGCCGGCCTAGTCTCCGGCCCCGAAGACCCTGCCCTCGGGCGCGAGGCTGCTTGTTTGGGCAAATGATGGGCTGTCGGATTCGACAGTCTGCATGTCATCGATTGCCGGAACTTCATTAATTGTCGGGTCATCCAGCGTGATGCCTTCGAGCGTTGCTTTTTCGAGGTCGATTCGTTGGCGCTCTTCGGAATCCTGGCGAAGCTCCTTCTGAATTCGCTTTTTCTCTTCTATAAACCTTCTGAGCACAAACTGTCTCAGGTCCTCTTGCATGATTTGAAAGTCTTTTGGCAGACGCGAGGGGCGTACGCCCTCTTTCCGCTGGATTGCTTCCATGACCCTAACAAAAGAGCTGGCATGCATAAAGGAATAACGGCTGACGGTGATGATTCCGTACCCCATGGACGCAAGTGCATTCTTGCGCTCCTCATCGATGGCGCGGTCTTCTTCCGCGTCATGATAAAAACCGTTGTATTCAATGTCTGTGCGAGATTTCTTTAGATACGCATCCATAAAGAACTTTTTGCGTCTCGTGAGATTCTTTGCGGCAGTGGTGACCTGCACCTCGTAATCGGTCTCAATTCCCTTAATACCAAGCCCTCCTTCGCTTTTGGGCAGCGTTAGCATCATGACAAAGGCTGTTTCCATAGGAGACCGGCATCCGTCGCGCACACATTGGATCGCCTTTCGGGCAAGGGCCAGACCGTCGCATCTGGTAATGGAATTAAAGAACTGCTTTAACCTCTCGGTCGAAGTGAGCGCGAAACGCTCGGTATAGGAGGTGGAAGAGTCGGTTCCAAGGGAATAAGCGCCGCACAGTTCAAAGTAGTACTCCACTAGTTCGCGAAAAGAAAGATAGGTGGCGGCCTGAAGTGCGCAAAGCTCAACGCCAACAACGAAGATGCCATCTTTGAGCTCTATAAAGCGTGAGTTCGAGAATCGTTTTGAAGAAACGTGGCATTGACAGTTCACTGCATAGCGCGCATTCCTGCGATCAAACACCATCACCTCGAGGGAATCATTTGCGTCGAGGGAAACATCATGTTTGGTGAGCCATTCTGCGGCTGCGTCAAGGAGCGTTCCGGTGGGACATGATCCGTAAATCGCGGCAGGGTTACAGGACTCGATGCCTTTCGCAGACACCGAATGCGCGGCCTGGTAGACCGCTTTTGCAGTGGTATGTGACAATACGATACTCATGCTATATATCGTGTCAGCTAATGCCGTGTTGATGGCGCTGAGTGGAAAAGTCGTTTTAGAGGTCTAGCCAAATGCTGTCCAAAAGCTTGACGCAATTATGGGTTGGTATGCCCTAAATAAAAGTTTTCGCAGCTTAGCTATAGCATATAACTACTCAATTGCCGCACATTTGATAGTGATGCATCACCATCCGACAACGAATTACGTGTCGGGAATTGGTCGAAATCGTTCAAAATGAGGGTTCAGAATTTGTGATGGCAGATCTATCTGTGGAACGTAGGGCGGCCCCGCTGCGGGGTTTCCCGCTGCGAGACCGCTCGTGATCTACGTCGGAGTTTGGCGTAGACGTTTCTACTTGGCAAACAGGTTCTTGAGGTTGAACTCGGCTTGGACGGTGCGAAGCATGAGGTCGGTGTCGTCCAAGCCCAGATGCTGCTCGTTGGCGTCGGCGGCGAGGGTGCCGCGGCGGCGGGCCCAGTTCTCGAGCGCGGCGGGCGCGGATTCGCGGGGGAGCGAGCGCACGTCGGCGTCCAGGCTGCGGCAGATCTGGCGCGAGTCGATGACGATAATCTTACCCGCGCGGCGTGCCTCGGCGTAGCCGTCCAGGTGGATCTTGAACCAGCTGTCCTCAAAGGCGGCGTTGTGTGCCATGTACGGGTACTTCTTCATAAGCTTGAGCAGCTGCTTCTGCAGTTCCTTGTTCTCGCGGAATGGCTTTTTGCCGTCGATGTCGTCCCAGGTGATGTGGTGGATATTCGACAACGGCACATCCTCGCCGCGGTAGATGTCGGGCAGGCCGCAGTAGTGTGCCTCGGCGTCGTGCGGGACGGCGTCGCTGGTGAGCTCCATGATCTCCCAGCCCACGTTGATGATGTAGCCGCGCTCGGGTGCACGGCCGGTGGTCTCGATGTCGATACCGAGCACGGTGCCCTGGATGGGCTTGCGGGCGTAGGCCACGCCGAGCGCGTCGCGGTCGCCGCGGATCTCGCGCATGACCGACGCGGCGGTGCGCTTTTGCATCTTACCGATGGCCGCGCAGGTGTCGGCATCGGACAGGCCGCGCGAAAGCGTCGCGGGCGTCACGTTGCGTAGGCGTGCCTCGCCGATCTGGTCGCACAGGTCGCGGTTGCGGTCAGCCAGGTCGCGCACGGTGGCAAAGTCGAAGCTGGGGTCGCCCTCGGCGGTAAAGTATTCGGTTTCGAGCACCTTAAGGGCCTCCTCGCCCTTCTGGCGCTCGGACTCCATGGCGCCGTGATCGCCATAGATAAACATGGGAATAAACGGCTGGCGCTCGTATTCGAGTGCTTGTGAAACGTTCATATAACTGCTCCTTGGATGGGCCGCGTCGTGCGGCTCAGGGTCATTAAGATGTGGCGAGATGATAGTTTACCATGGGCAACTATTGGCATCGCGCCTAGGACAATTACAATACCCTAGTTGACCGCTAGGACTTTTACAATGCTGCCGAAAGACACGAAAGGTTCCATCCGTCATGGATTTGCTGATTGATATTCTGCTCGACGCCGGCAAGGACACGCTCTCGCTGCTGCCGTTCTTGTTGGTGACGTATCTGGCCCTCGAGACCTTGGAGCACGTCGCGGGCGACCGAGTTAACGGGGCCATCAAGCGCGCCGGCGCCGCGGGTCCCGTGGTTGGCTCGTTGCTGGGTATGGTGCCGCAGTGCGGCTTTTCGGCCATGGCGGCAACGCTGTACGCCGGTCGCGTCGTGACCTTGGGCACGTTGGTGGCGGTGTTCCTTTCGACCTCCGATGAGATGCTGCCGCTGTTGCTCGCCGAGCAGGTGCCCGTGCAGACCATGGCGATGCTTTTGGCTTCGAAGGCACTGATCGCGCTGGTCACGGGCTTTATCGTGGACGCGGCTATCCGCGGCCTTCGTCGTAATGCCCGCGCGCATGCAGCGATTCGCCGTACCGTGCTGGGGACCGCTGCCAATCCGGCTCATGTGAACTGCGCGCACGACGACCATACCGGGGGCGACATCATTGATGAAGTGGCCGAGGCGGGCGTGAGCGCCGACCACATCCACGAGTTGTGCGAGCGCGACCATTGCGGTTGCGATGATGATGAAGATGAACACGAGCGCGACCACGGACACAGCCATGACCACGGTCACACGGGCGAGCATGAGCACCACCACGGCCATGGGCACGACCACGGTCACTCCCACGAAGGGACGCCTGTCCTGTCGATCATCCGCAGCGCGATCTCGCACACCGTCCAGGTCTCGGTATTCATTTTTCTGGTGACGCTGATTCTGGTCGCCGTGCTCGAGACGTTCGGCGAGTCGGCAATCGAGCAGTTCCTGCGCGGCAACGAGACGCTTGCTGTCCTGGGCTCGGCGCTCGTCGGCCTGATCCCCAACTGCTCGGCCAGCGTGGTCATCACGCAGCTGTACCTGGAGGGCGCGCTGCAGCTGGCGCCGATGCTCGCTGGCACGCTCATCTCCGCCGGCGTGGGCTACCTGGTCCTGTTCCGCACCAACCGCAGCGCCCGCGAAAACGCTGTGTTTCTGATCATGATGTATGTCATCGGCGCGGGCTGGGGCCTTATCCTTTCCGCCTTTGGGCTCTAAGTGGATGTTTGAGGCATGCCGTAAAACTAGGACATGCCATAAAATCCACCGCCATGACCTGGGCGCTGGATGCGCGCCAATCGGCAAAACAAAAAGGTAGATTTTTAGGCATGTCCCAAAAATCTACCTTGTTTAGCGTAACAGCTCGGTGAGGTTGCGTTTAAAGCGGGCGCGGTCTTCGCTGGTAAATGCCGCCGGACCGCGAGTGCGACCGCCGGCGCGGCGCACCTTCTTTTCCTCGTGGCGAATAAACAGTTGCATGTCGATGGTCGCCTTATCGTAGACGCGCCCGCGCACGCCGATGGCGGCGGCATCGCGCCCGAGCACCATGCTCGCCAAGCCAATGTCCTGCGTCACGACTATGTCGTCCGCCTGCAGGCGTTCGACAATGGCAAAGTCGGCGCTGTCGGCGCCCACGCTCACATCGAGCGTCGTGACCCAAAATCCGCGTCGCGCATGCTCGACGTCGCGCGGATCGTTGCGGCGAATGTGGCGTTCCAGGTTTTGTGTGCTGTTGCCGGCGATAATAACGGCGACGCCCGCTCGCCGCGCGCAGTCAATCGACTCGCGCGTGACCGGGCAGGCGTCGGCATCAATAAAGAGCGTTCGCGGCATCTAGTGCACCAGTTTGCCAAATTGAATAGCGCGAACAATCAGCGTAACGCCAAACACCAGCAGCGCGGCGCCGCTAAAGATAACGAGCATCTTGGCCGACCACAGCGGATAGATAAACACGAACATGCCGGCGATGATGGAGAGTGCGCCGCTCAGTATAGCGAGGGCGCGGTTGGACGAAAGCTCGGACTCCAGAATGGACATGACACCTTCGACAATCCAGCCAAAGCCGGCCACGATAACCACCATCGTGGTGAGCGTCGCGGTCGAGAAGGCCTGGTTGCGCAGGATTATGACGCCGCCCAAGATAATGAGCAGGTTGGAGATGATGCTCGTCACGCGCCAGCCGGTGGGCAGCAGCGGCTCAAAAATGGCGGTGAACAGTCTGATGGCAGCAGTGATTACAAAGTAAAAACCCAGGACAGTCGTCAAAAAGACGAGGGACTTGGCGGGTGCAAAAAGCAGCGCGATGCCAGCAATGAGCGCTAAGACGCCCGTGATGGCGTAGATCCAGCGTACGGCCTTGACGGCTTTGCCCGCCTGCTTTTCTCGTCAAATCCAAACTGGCTCGTTTTTTGGTCATCGTTCTTAAAGATGCCCATAATGTCTCCTTTCCGTGCGGTGCACGTCGCGTTCATTGCTCTCCGTGCGGCGTACGCCAAAAGTGCTGCAACAAGTATCGCCCAAGGGCGCCGATGCATGGGGCGGGAAGGACGAATTGCCGCCCCACATTCCCGAATTGTTACTTTTGTTCCCGCTCCAGTGAGGATTAATCAACAATTGTAGAACATTACGCCGCTGTATGTAATTGCCTAGGTTTTAGGTTAGATTCTCCTAAGAACAATTGCCCGAAATTGGGGGTCCCTATGAACGAAACAGTTCCCGCGGCGCCGGTAAGCGCTGAGTCGATGGCAAAGCAGGGTTGCGAAAAGCTCGGCTTGGACGCGTTTGATGCGTTGGTTCGTCGCGCCCGCACGTGCCGTCGCTTTGACGAGTCCATGCGCGTGCCGCGTGAGTTTTTGCTCGAGCTGGCAGAGCTGGCTCACCTAGCTCCCTGTGGTGCCAATGCTCAGCGTCTTCGTTTTCATGTGGTGAGCGGTGCCGAGGATTGCGCGCGCGTATTTGATGAGCTTGCATGGGCCGGCGCGCTTAAGGATTGGCCTGGTCCTGCCGAGGGCGAGCGCCCGACCGGCTACATCGCGATTCTGGCCGAGCGCGCCGTTCCGGGCAAGCCCGCCGCTCCCATTACCGAGGTCGACACGGGCATTGCCGCGCAGACGATGATGCTCGCCGCCCGCAGCGCCACGCCCGAGGTGGCAGCCTGCATGTTCAAGGCCTTTACGCCCCACGCGATCGATGCCATGGGGCTCGATAACGACAAGTATGAGCTCAAGCTGATCATGGCGTTTGGCGTTCCGGCCGAGACACAGGTGATTGATGCGATCGATTCCAACCCCGACGGCTCCATCAATTATTGGCGCGACGAGGCGCAGGTGCACCACGTACCCAAGCGTTCGCTCGCCGACGTGCTGGTGTAGTTGAGCGTCATCGCGGCGTGATCAGACGGTAAACCACCACAAAGGTGCCTGTCCCCTTTGTGGTGGTACGAGGGGAGGGTGTGTGGCAGATCTGTATTTGGTGCGGCATGGGCAGACTGAGCTCAATGTGCAGAGCATTTTGCAGGGCTGGCACGATTCGCCGCTTACGGCGCGCGGGCGTCAGCAGGCGCTGGCGACGCGCGCGGCGTTTGCGGCGCGTGGCGTGGCCTTTGATCATGTGTATTCCTCGCCGTTGGGCCGGGCGCGGCATACGGCCGAGCTTATCGTTGACGAGGGCCGTTCCATAGAGCTGGTCGATGACCTGCGTGAGTGGCATTTTGGCTCGCTGGAGGGCACATCAAATCGCGAGATGCCGCCGCAGCCCTGGGGCGATTATCCGGTTGCCTTTGGTGGCGAGTCGGAAAGTGAGCTTCGCGCACGTATGGTCGGGGCGCTGTCCCGCATCATGGCCAGGCCGCAGCACGACTGCGTGCTGGCGGTTTCCCACGGCTCAGCCTGCCAGGAGTTTCTTGAGTATGTGACTGGCGAGGGAGAGCTACCCGACAACGGTGCCGTGCTTCATTTTGGCTATTGCGACGGGGCGTTTTCGCTCTTGGGTTGGTAACGAACGAAAGGACCCCTATGAATAAAGATCTGTATCTGGTCCGTCATGGACAGACGATATTCAACCTTAAGCGTATCATTCAGGGGTGGAGTGATTCGCCGCTTACGCAGTTGGGTTGCGACCAGGCGGCGCGCGCCGGCATGTTTTTACGTGCGCGCGGCATTGAGCCCGATCATGCCTACACCTCCACGCTTCATCGCACCGAGCAGACTATCGCCAACTTGTGGCCGGGCTTGGCGTACGAGCGCCTGGACGGTCTGCGCGAGTGGTTCTTTGGCGACTTTGAGGCCGAGCGCGTGATGCTTATGCCCGAGCGCCCGTGGCGAGATTTCTATCGTCAGTTTGGCGGCGAGGGCCAGATGCAGGTGCGTGAGCGCATGGTGGCGACGATAACCGATCTTATGCGACGTCCGGACCACGAGTGCGTGCTCGCGGTGAGCCACGGCTCGGCCATCAAGGAGTTTTTGGATCACGTGCGGGGCGCGGCGGCCGACGAGCGCGAACGCGTGCCGGGCAACTGCTCAGTGCTGCATTTTGCGTTTGACGATGCGGCCGATACGTTTGAACTGGTCGAAGTCTTTACGCAGGAAGACTACGCGCGCGAGCTGGGGCTTGAACCGCTCGTGGCTACTGCGGGTCCGCAGCGCGGATAACGCGAGCGTGGCGGCACGAGTCGCCGGCATAACTTCTCGACGCAAAAGGGGCGGAGATGCATGTACCTGCTGCATCTCCGCCCCCTGTTTGTTGAGCTGCCGATTTTTGCGCCGGGCGGTCTGGTTTTGCTAGAACCGCGCGATCTGGTGGGTGAGCAGGCCCATCGGGACCTGCGGCGCGCCGCCGCTGACCTGCGCGGCGGGGAAGAGCACAGCTACGGTAAAGTTGAACGGCTCTTTGCCCGTGTAGGTGCCGGCGGCACGGGCATCGTCGGCCAGGAGCTGTGATGCCCCGACCAGCGCGGCAGCGTAGGCGGGGTCGTCGGCCAGTGCCGGCTCCGGCGCCTGGTCGAGCATGGCACGGATGGCGCCGACAGCGTCCTCGCGCTTGACTTCCCACACGCGATGCGTGATGCCCGCGGGATCGGTGACGGCGTAGAGCGATGCGCCTTCTTTGGCGGCGCCCAGGATGATATCCATGACGGGCGACGCCTCGTAGGCGAGCGACACGGGGCGCGGCTGAACTTTGAGTTCGGCGATCGAGTGCGCAGCGGCGGCCACGTCAGCGCTGGCATCGCCCTTGTCGCCCGCAAGTACACTCGTTGGACAAATCGCCACGACAGCCGTCACGCGTCCCGGCTCGCCCGAGCATTCGTACACGTAATACGCCGCACCCGGGTCCTTGAGCATCAGGCCATCGGCAATGGCTTCGCGCAGGGCTTCGTTGTCACTCAGAATACCGCCCATTGCGGGCAGCGCCTCGAGCACGCGGTCCTGAGCCGGGCGGATGCAGGGAAACGGAAGTGCTTTCATGGGCGGTCCTAACGCACGAGTCGGTTTGTTCGCGGCTTATTATGCCCCAACTTGGCCGCTCGCGTCCCAGAGCACGTTATCGGCGAGCGCGATTAGCACCTGCTGACAACGAACGATATCGGCGTGGGGTACATATTCGTTGGGCTTGTGCGCGAGCGCGAGCGACCCGGGACCGTAGCTCATGCAATTGCAGTTACCTGTCTTGCCGGCAATGACGGCGGTGTCGGTGTAGCCGGTAAAGAAGCCGACGGTCGTGTCCGCGCCCGTCACATCGTCTGCTGCGCACTTGAGTGCAGCTAGAAGGGGAGAGGCCGGATTGCGCTCGATAGTGGGGCGGTCGCCTGTCACGGTATAGCTTCCATGGCAGCCGGGGACCGCGGCTTCGGCAACGGCGATGGCCTGCTCTACCATGCGCGTCGCGGCGGCCGTATCGGTCGGCGGCGTCAGACGCATGTCGACCCAGACCTTGGCGTGGTCGGGCACGACGTAGGGGCGATATCCGCCTTCGATTTGGCCAAACGTGATGGTCGAAGGCCCCAGCTCATCGTGCGCGGGCAGCGCCACAAACGCGCGACGGAGCGAACACACGACCTCGGCCATGGCGGCGACGGCATCCGCGCCCTTCCAGGGCTGGCTCGCATGCGCCGTCACGCCAGCCATTTCAATCTCGAACCACGTGCGCCCCTTGTGCGCCACCTGGATCTGTCCGTCTGTGGGCTCGGTGTCCAACACCCATTCACGCGAGCCGACCCAGCCAGCATCGATCGCGGCCTCTGAGCCGCGCATAAAGTCTTCCTCGTCGACTGAGCAGATGAGCGAAAAGCCGCGTCGGGGCAGCTCGCCCTCTGCCGCTACGCGCTCGAGTGCATGGACAAGTGCGGTAATGGCGCAGGCCAGTCCGCCCTTCATGTCGCAGGCACCGCGGCCGTAGAGCTTGCCATCGCGCACGACCGCCCCGAGCGGCGTAATGTCCGCGTCCCAGCCGTCGCCCAGCGTAACGGTATCCATATGGCAGATATAGACGAGTCGCGGCTCGTCGCTCCGCCCCGGCACGGTGACCATAAGGTTGCGGCGCCCGGGGAGTACTTCGAGTTCCTCAACCTGCACGGCATGGAGCACCGGATGGCTCAGCCGCTCCAGTTGAGCCTCAACCAGCGCTTTGACAAAGCGCTCAATCTCGTCTTCATATGCGCCCGGGTCTGAGCTGTCAATCCGCACAAGGTCCTGCGCAAGCCGCCAGGCAAAATCTGTATCAACCATAGACACCTCACAGATAGTTAGGTCAACATACAGATTGTATGCCAAGAAGCGGCTCAGTGCATTTAATGGAGCGTTCACAAAAACGGGGGCGCCTCTCGTGCGAAAGGCGCCCCCGCGGGCATTCAATGTCGGTGACGGGCAGGCCACATGGGGAACTGCCCGTCAGATCAGCCGACGCTACTTGATCACGCGCACGCGATACATCGACGGAATCTGCTTGAGCGCCTCGATGGTGCTGCTGTCCAGGTGCTCGTCGGTGTCGAACATGGTGTAGGCGTTCTCGCCGGCGGATTCGTTGGTCATGCGCTGCACGTTGGCGTTGTCCTTGGCAAGGATTGCCGTGATCTGGCCGATCATGTTGGGCACGTTGGCGTGCAGACAGGCGATGCGGCTTGCGGCGCGCGCCTTGCCCATGCTGCAGGCGGGGTAGTTGACGCTGTGTGCGATGTTGCCGTTCTCCAGGTAATCCTTGAGCTCGCTGATGGCCATATCGGCGCAGTTGGCCTCGGCCTCGCCAGTGCCGGCGCCCGAGTGCGTGGTGATAAACGTGTTGGGCATCCTGACGGTCTTGGGCGTGGCAAAGTCGCAGCTAAACCAGCTCAGCTTGCCCTCGCGCAGGGCAGCGTCGACGGCGTCCTCGTCAATGATGGTCTCGCGTGCGTAGTTGATGAGCACGGCGTCCGGGGCCAGCAGGTTGATCTGCTCGGTGCTGATCATGCCGATGGTGTCGGCCTTGCTGGGCACGTGCACCGTGAGGTAATCACAGCCGCGGCAGAGATCTTCGAGCGTGCCCACGCGCTGCACCTCGCGGCTCAGCACCCACGCGTGCTCAACGGAAATGAACGGATCGTAGCCGTAGACGTCCATGCCCAGATTGACGCAGGCGTTGGCGACCTTGGAGCCTACGTTGCCCAGACCGATGACGCCGATGCGCTTGCCCTTGAGCTCGCGGCCCACAAAGGCCTTCTTGGCCTTCTCGGCGTCGACCTGGATCTCGGGGTCGTCGGCGTTGTCGCGCACCCAGTTCATCGATTGCACCACGCCGCGGCTCGAGAGCACCAGCATGCCTAGGACGAGCTCCTTAACGGCGTTGCTGTTGGCACCGGGGGAGTTAAAGACGACGACGCCCTTCTTGGCGTACTCCTCGACGGGGATGTTGTTGACGCCGGCGCCGCAGCGGGCGATGGCGCGGATGCCCTCGGGCAGCTCGTAGCCGTGCAGGTCAGTCGAGCGCATCAGGATGGCGTCGGCCTCCTCGGCGGTGCTCACAAATTCGTAGCCCTCGCCAAACTCGACTTTGCCGTCCTTGGTGATGTCGTCGATGGTCTTAATCTTGCGCATGAAAAACTCCTTAGCAGGTTTGGTTTAAACAGGTGGTTTGAAGTGGCTGGTCGGCCCGCGCGTTGCGGGCTAGTTAGATCGCGGGCTCAAACTACGCTGCGTTTCGAAGTCCTTCATGTACGAGGCCAGTGCCTGCACGTCTTCCATGGTTACGGCGTTGTAGACGCTGGCGCGCATGCCGCCTACCAGACGATGGCCCTTGACGTTTTGAATCTGGTGCTCGGCCGCGCCTGCGACAAAGGCCGCGTCGAGTTCGGCGTCGCCGGTGCGGAAGGTGACGTTGGCGATGGAGCGGCTGTCGGCCTGCGTGGTGCCATGGAACAGCACACTGTGCTCGAGCAGGTCATAGAGCAGGTTGGCCTTGGCCCAGTTGCGCTCGGCCATGGCGGCAAGTCCGCCGGTCTCCTCGACC
>CABUTN010000043.1 GCA_902494565.1 uncultured Collinsella sp.
CCGTTCCTTCAACTGGGAAAACGACGCCCCCGTGGCCTGAATAGGGCCTCGGGGGCGTTCGGCTAACTGCGGGAACGGCCTATCCGCTCAATGTGTTCGGCTGAGATCGGAAATCAACCGTAGGTACATCTCCATACCCCTCTACAAAAACCTGTACCTTTTTGTGCAACAAAAAAAGCCGCTCAACCAGCGGCTTTTCTTATTTTGGTAAGAAAAAAGGCGACCGCCCTTTGTGGACGGTCGCCTTTGTTAATTGTTGTGAAGTTGGCCTTAGGCGCGGGTCTTGATCTCCTCGAGAACCTTGGCAACAAACTCGTCAACGCTCATCTGAACGGTCTCGTTGGAGCGATCGCGGACGGAGATGTTGCCGGCCTCGACCTCCTTCTCGCCCAGAATGAGCATATAGGGCACGCGGTCGATGCTGCGGGCCTCGCGGATCTTGTAGCCGATCTTCTCGTCGCGGTCGTCGCAGACCACGCGAATGCCGGCCTCCTCCAGCTTGGCGCACACCTCGTGGGCGTAGTCGCGGCTCTTCTCAGAGACGGGAAGCGCCTTGACCTGTACGGGAGCCAGCCAGGTGGGGAACTTACCCGCAAAGTGCTCAATCAGAATACCGATAAAGCGCTCGATGGAGCCAAAGCACACGCGATGCAGCATGATGGGGCGCTTCTTGGTGCCGTCGGCGTCCACGTACTCCAGATCAAAGTTGAGCGGCATCTGGAAGTCGAGCTGGACGGTGCCGCACTGCCAGGTACGGCCGAGCGAGTCCTCCAGGTGGAAGTCGATCTTGGGGCCGTAGAAGGCGCCGTCGCCCTCGTTGACCTCGTAGTCCATGTGCAGCTGCTCCAGAGCGGTGCGCAGGCCCTCCTCGGCGCGAGCCCAATCCTCGTCAGAACCCATGGAGTCCTCGGGGCGGGTGGAAAGCTCAACGTGGTACTTAAAGCCAAACTTCTGGTACACGGAGTCGATGAGGTTGACCACGCCCACGATCTCGTCGGTCAGCTGATCGGGACGCACAAAAAGGTGGGCGTCGTCCTGGTTAAAGCAGCGCACGCGGAACAGGCCGTGCAGGGCGCCGCGCAGCTCGTGGCGGTGCACCAGGCCAATCTCGCCGGCGCGGATGGGCAGCTCGCGGTAGGAGTGCGGCTTGGAGGCGTACACCAGCACGCCGCCCGGGCAGTTCATGGGCTTAATGCAGTACTCTTCGTCGTCGATGACGGTGGAGTACATGTTGTCCTTGTAGTGGTCCCAGTGGCCCGAGGTCTTCCACAGCTGCTTGTTCATGATGAGCGGCGTGGAGATCTCCACGTAGCCGGCCTTGTGGTGGATCTCGCGCCAGTAGTCCAGCAGCGTGTTCTTAAGGATCATGCCGTTGGGCAGGAAGAACGGGAAGCCGGGGGCCTCGTCGCGCATCATAAAGAGGTCCATCTCGCGACCGATCTTGCGGTGGTCGCGCTTCTTGGCCTCCTCCAGCATGTGCATGTGCTCGTCGAGCTCCTCCTTGGTGGCAAAGGCGACGCCGTTGATGCGGGTGAGCATCTTGTTGTCCTTGTCGCCCTTCCAGTAGGCGCCCGAGACGCCGGTGAGCTTAAAGGCCTTGAGGGCCTTGGTGTAGCAGATGTGGGGGCCGACACACATGTCGATGTAGTCGCCCTGCTGGTAGAAGGTGATACGGGCGTCGTCGTCCAGGTCGCCGATGTGCTCGACCTTGTACTTCTCGCCGCGCTCCTCCATAAGGGCGATGGCCTCGGCGCGGGGCTTCTCGTACACGGAAAACTTGAGGTTCTCCTTGACGATCTTCTTCATCTCGGCCTCGATCGCGGGGAAGTCGTCCTCACTGATCTTGACGCCCTCGGGCAGGTCGACGTCGTAGTAGAAGCCGTTGTCGGTCGCGGGGCCGTAGGCAAAGTCGGCCTCGGGATAGAGGCGCTTGATGGCTTGCGCCATGATGTGCGCGGCGGAGTGGCGGATGACGTGCGTGACCTCGTCCTGCGGGAGCTCGGCCACCGAACCGTCATTGTAGAGTGCCTTCATGGGTATGTTTTCTCCTCTCGGATGCCTGATGCAAGTGCGTGCGATGCGCTCGGCGTTTTTGACTTGCATCATTATAGGCAGGTTGCCTTGGTATACAAGCGCCCGCCGCACCTTAATGGCACGGCGGGCGATTTTCTACGCATGCTTCATCGTGTGGGGCGGGGTGTGGGGCGCGCGCGGCTTGCGGCGTGCCCGTGGCTTGCGGCCGGCCCGGCGATGGATGCGTTACTGGATGCGAGTTCGGCAGTAGGGGCAGACCTTCCAGTGCGCATCGAGCGGGCGATGGCAGCTGGGGCATACGTTGCGAACCTGGGTATCGCACACCGGGCAGACGACGAAGTCCTTCTCGATGGGCGCGCCGCACTGCGGGCAGGTGCCGTACTGGGCAAGCTGGCGCTCGCGCAGGGCCATGTCCAGCTCCTGCTCCTCGCGGTCCGCCGCGTAAGAGTGCGGGCGCAGGACCAGGTAGGCAATGAGACCCACAAACGGGATGAGGGCGATGATGCCCCATGCCACATAGGCGCTGGCGCCGCGGCGGCGAGCGTCGATGAACACATAGACGACCGACAGCACATACAGGGCGATGATAAAGCCAACAAAGGCATAGACGACGCCCATAAGCTGCGGCGACATGAGCTCGGAGATGTACTTGGACATTACGGGTACCTTTCGGAATATTAACAGTCCGGTCAAGTTTACCACGGGGTTTGTTTATATGGGACTACGGCTGGGTACGGGGCTGGCGCGGACACAAACATCTCAATCTGTAACAGGTGGGAGCGGAATCCGGGTCTAGATGTTACAGAACGAGACACAGGGTCCCTCCCCGACTTCAATCTCGATCTGTAACATCTTAGGTCCCAAAATCCCTCTTACTGTTACAGATCGAGACGTTCAAAATCCGCCGGAAGGTTTGTCTCGATCTGTAACATCTGGGACCCAAATCCTCGTCTAACTGTTACAGGTCGAGACAAACGGTTGCCGTAGCTGTCGGCAGACGAGCTTGTCGACGTTGCTGGGTCTCCCCTCGTCTGCCGTTGGCGGGTGTTGCGGGGCTGTTCGCCGCATTGCCGCCGCGCTGGGGACGCGCAGACCGTAGGATAGTCTTATTGACAGCCTGTCAACTTGTCTGGGAGGCACTGTGACAGAAACGTTTGATATCGCTATCGTGGGCGCGGGCATCACCGGGTGCGCCATCGCGCGGCAGCTCGCGCGGTTTGACCTGTCCATTTGCGTGGTCGAGGCCGCCAACGATATCGCGCTGGGCGCGTCGAAGGCCAACGGCGGCCTGGTGCACGCCGGCTACGATCCGGCGCCGGGCACCGTAAAGGCGCAGGTCAACGCCCGCGGCTGCGAACTGTATGGCACCTGGGCCCAAGAGCTGGGTTTCTTGTTTTGCCGAACCGGCTCGATGGTGCTGGGATTTAGCGACGAGGACCATGCGCACCTGGAGAAACTACGTAGCAACGGCCTGGTCAACGGCGTGCCCGAGCTGTCTATTATCGGCCCCGAGCGCATCCACGAGCTGGAGCCGCGCGCGAGTGCCAAGGCGACGTGTGCGCTGTGGTGCCCCTCGACCGGTTTTGTCGATCCGTTTGAAGTCGCCATCGCCGCGCTGGAGAACGCCGTGGCCAACGGCGTGACGTTTATGCGGTCCGCGCCGGTGGAAGCGATTGAGGTTGCTGGCGGCGAGGCTACCGACGGGACTGCGCGCTTTACGCTGGTGACGCCTGGCGGCGATGTGCGCTGCCGCTATCTGATCAACGCCGCGGGCAACGGTGCCGCAAACATCTCGCATATGGCCGGCGCCGAGGAGTTCCAGATGGTCTGGCGCCAGGGCAACATCGTGGTACTGGACAAGGAGCCGCGTACGCTCATGCCGCTCTATCCCGTGCCCACGCCGGTGTCCAAGGGCGTTATCGTCACGGGTACCGTACACGGCAACACCGTGATTACCGCGACGGCTGCCGTACGCGAGCCGGGCGACACGCAGACCTATGCGAGCGATGTGAACGCGCTGTTGACCGGCGCACGCAAGCTGGTGCCCGATCTGGACACGCGCCGCGTAGTGCGCGCATTTGCCGGCGGGCGTCCGGTCATTCAGGGGACCAACGACTTCTTTATTGGGCAGTCGACCGTGGTACCAGGCCTGTTCCAGGCGGCGGGCATTCAGTCGCCAGGCGTGGCGAGCGCACCGGCCATTGCCGAGCGCATGGAGCACGTGATGCGCGAGGCGGGCGTTGCTTTGCGTGAGCGGGCCGATTGGGATCCGATTCGCCGCGCGCCGGACGACTTCGACCGCGCGCCGCTTGCGCGCAAGGAGGAGCTCATTGAGTCCGACCCTGCATGGGGGCAGATCGTCTGCCGCTGTGAGACGGTGCCCGAGGCCGAGATCGTGGCCGCGATTCGACGCCGCCCGTGTGCGGTTTCGGTCGAGGGCGTCAAACGCCGCTGTCGCGCGGGCATGGGCCGCTGCCAGAGCGGCTTTTGCCAGAGCCGCGTGGTGGCGATTCTGGCCCGCGAGCTGGGGTGTGACCCCAACGAAGTGCTGCTGGAGAATTCCGGATCTTGGCTGGTCGAGGGACCGTTGAAGGGGGTGCGCTAGGATGGCGACGTTTGATATGCGTAACGAACGCTTGGAGGCAGGAGCTACGGAGGCGGTGCAGACGCAAGCGTTCGACGTTGTCGTTATCGGCGGCGGACCTGCCGGCATGGCGGCCGCACTTGCCGCGCATAAGGCCGGCGCGCGCGTAGCCATCGTGGAGCGTGAGCAACACTTGGGCGGCATCCTGCGCCAGTGCATTCACCCCGGCTTTGGGCTGTCACACTTTAAGCAGGAGCTCACCGGCCCCGAGTACGCGCAGCGCTTTATCGATCAGGTGCGAGCGACCAACATTGCGCTGTTCTTGGACAGCATGGTGCTTGGGATTGATTCGGGCGAGTCCACGGAAGACGCCGCAGTCCACACCGTCACGCTCATGAATCCCTCCGGTATGCTGCAGCTCACCGGGCGTGCGGTCGTCCTTGCCATGGGTTGCCGCGAGCGCACCCGCAGCGAGATCAAGATTCCCGGCAGCCGACCCGCCGGCGTGTTTACGGCCGGCCTGGCGCAGCGATACATCAACATCGAGAACCTCAAACCCGGGTCGCGCGCCGTCATTTTGGGCTCGGGTGACATCGGGCTGATCATGGCGCGCCGCTGCACGCTCGAGGGGATTTCGGTCGAGGGCGTGTACGAGCTCATGCCGTACGCCAACGGCCTGCGCCGCAATGTGAAAAACTGCCTGGACGACTTTGGCATTCCACTGCATCTGTCTACCACGGTCACGCGCGTGGTCGGTCGCGACCGCGTGGAGGCGGTCGAAGTGAGCAAGGTCGACGAGCACCTGACGCCTATTCCGGGGACCGAGCGCGTTGTTCCGTGCGATACGCTGCTGCTTTCGGTGGGCCTGATTCCCGAGAACGAGCTTTCGGTTGCCGCGGGCGTTGAGCTTGACCCGCGCACGCGCGGCGCCGTGGTGGACCAGAGTCTGCAGACGGGCGTGCCGGGCATCTTTGCCTGCGGCAACGTTCTTCACGTGCACGACCTTGCCGACAACGTGACGACCGAGTCCGAGCGTGCCGGTGCGGCAGCGGCGGCGTGGGCGTTGGGCGGCGACGCAGGGGCAAACGCTGCGGGCACGGGTTGCCAGCTCACGGTCTCCCCCGCCGGTATCGCGGGCTACGCGCTGCCGGAACGCATTACGGCTGTGGCGCTAACCAAACTCAAATTCCGTGTACGCCGACCGGTCGATACTGCCCGCGTGCGCATTCTCGCAAACGGCGAGGAACTGCTTGCAGGCAAGGTCCGCCCGTTTAAACCGAGCGTCATGGAAAGCTTCCCGCTGCCGGCAAAGGTGATTCAACGCGCACTCGACCTGGGCTCCAGCGAGATTGTCCTGTCCGTCGACCCCGTTGAGGAGGCGTAGAGTCATGAGCACAAACGCGATTGAAACGCTGCAGTTCAACTGCACCACCTGCCCATCCGAGTGCCTCCTGACTGTAGAGGTGGAGCGCGACGCAGACGGCTCCGTGGTAGAGGTGCGATCCGTGACCGGCAACAGCTGCCTGCGCGGCGATACGTTCGCGCACCAGGAACTCACCTGCCCCATGCGCGTGCTAACCACTACCGTGGCCGTATCCGGCGGTGACGAGGCGCTGCTGCCCGTACGCACGGCCGAAGCCATCCCGCTGGCACTCCACGCCCAGGCCATGGACCTCATCCGCGGTCTGGTCGTCGACGCCCCCATTCGCATGAGCGATGTAGTCCTCCCCAACCTCCTAGACACCGGTACCGACCTTATCGCCAGCATGGACATCGACTCTGCATAGGTAGCTCATTTGGGACGGGGCTCTTTTAGCTACCCCGCCATCCACCCCGCCCCTCCTCAATTGCGGTGGAATAGTTCCTGATTTCCGCCAAAACCCCGACATCCAGGAACTATTCCACCGCAACTATCCTTGGAATCGGTATTTAGCCTGTGCCTACTTTAGTGCCATTTCAAAACTATGCCGGATTACGGGGCTGATTCGGAGACCCCCATCCATACCGACAATTTTCGATTTTTGATAAGCCGTCTACCTGCGGTTTTAATTTCGCGATTTTTCCCATGGTCAAGTAACACAGGTCCAGCCCCGTAATCCGCCATACTTTTGAAACCAGTCCATTTGGGACGGGTCTCTCATGACTACTTTTGCCCAAACGTTCGCTAGGCAGGCCATGCCAAGGAGTGTCCCGAAGTGCCGACATAAAAGGAACGTCCCTATCTGTCGGGCATGGGATACCATGGTGGCACCCTAGCGAAAGGATGTTTCATGGCACATGTCGATGACCAGCGTGTGGCGCGCGTGCTCGATGCGCTCGAGGCCCAGCACTCCGGCGCGCAGCTGCTCGTAAACGACCCGTGGTCGATTTATTACCTGACCGGCTTTTATGCCGATATGTTCGAGCGTTTTTGTGGCGTGCTGCTCGCGCGCGATGCCGAGCCGGTAATCTTGGTCAACGCCCTGCATCAGCTGCCCGAGTACGACAATGCCCGCGTCGCCTATCACACCGATACCGACGTCGTGACCGACGCCATCGCACGCGAGATCGATCCGACCAAACCGCTCGGCATCGACACCGTCATGCGCTCCGGCTTTTTGATGCCCCTTATGGATCGTCACGCCGCGAGCGAGTTCTTCCTGGGCGACTTTGCCGTTACCGCTGCACGCACCCACAAGGACGAAGCCGAGCAGGAGCTCATGCGCGTGTCCTCGGCCGCCAACGACGCCGTGATGGCCGACGCCATCAAGCTCGTTCACGAGGGCGTGACGGAGCGCGAAATTGCCAACCAGATGCTCTGTCTGTACCGCAATCACGGCTGCGAGGGCTTTAGCTTTCCGCCCATCGTGAGCTTTGGCGCCAACGCCGGAGACCCGCATCACGAGCCCGACGACACCGTACTCAAGTGCGGCGACGTGGTGTTGTTCGACATAGGCGGACGTCGCCGCAACTACTGCTCGGACATGACGCGCACGTTCTTTTGGGGCGAGCCGGACGAGGAGACAGCGCGCATCTACGACATCGTGCGCCGCGCCAACGAGGCCGCCGAGGCGCTCATCGCACCGGGCGTGCGCATGTGCGACCTGGACCGCGCCGCGCGCGACGTGATTGAGGACGCTGGCTATGGGCAGTACTTTACGCACCGCCTGGGTCACTCGATCGGCCTGCAGGACCACGAACCGGGCGACGTCTCGCTCGTCAACGAACAGGTCGTAGAGCCGGGCATGACGTTCTCTATCGAGCCGGGCATCTACCTCCCCAGCCGTACCGGCGTCCGTATCGAGGATCTGGCCCTGGTCACCGAGTCCGGCGTCGAGATTCTCAACGCCTACCCCCACGGCCCAGTCCGCCTAGACTAACCCCTCCCCAATAGCCCCTCAATAAGTTGCGGTGGAATAGTTCCCAGATTGGCCCACAGAGGCATAATCCAGGAACTATTTCACCGCAACTGCCATGGGGCCAAGTCGACCAATTTGACAGTCTAGAGATGCGCCACGTAAGCGGGCTATCTACTACGTTTAACCCGCATAGGTCGACCATGCGGGTCTTTTTCGAAAATTGGCAAGCCATCTACCTGCGGTTTTAATTTCACAATTCTCGGTGTGGTCGAGGGTAACCGGTCAAACGTAGTAGATAGGCCCATTTCGTGGCGAGCACGCCAACTAACTACCCTGCGGAAGGGCTCTAGCGCAGCAGGCCAGCTACTTCGCCGGCTAGGGTGATGGTGCCGGCTGCTACGAAGGGCTCGCCTGCGGCCTCGAAAACTGCGAGGGCCTCGGACACGCTGGGGTACACGCCCGCGAGCTTATCGGCATCAACGAGGGCGGCGAGCTCCTCTGCCGGCAGGGCGCGATCGGAATCGGTCTGCGTCACAATCACGCGCGGGAAGGCCGGAATCAGCACGTCAACGATACCCGCCACATCCTTGTCGGCCAGCGCGGCGCACAGCAGCGTGGGGCGATTCTCAACGCACGGGTCGATCTCGTCCAGTGCACTCACAAAATTCTCGCAGCTCTGGGGGTTATGGCAAGCGTCGATCAACTTGAGCGGATTGGTTCCCAGCACATCAAAGCGACCCGGTGTGGGGCAGTCCATAAGCGACGCATCCAGCGCATCGTGATCGAGCTCACGGCCCAGATAACCCTCGCAGAGCATAATCGCGCACGCGGCATTCTGCGGCTGATAGGCCGGCTTGACCATGATCGAGGTATAGATCGCGCGCGGCGTGGTGCAGCTAAACTCCACCGTATCGCCCACATGCGCCGGCACCTTGGTCGTGGCATGGCTCACCACGAGCGGCACCACACCGCACTCGCGACAACGGGCGTCCATCACGCGCTGAACGCTCGGCTCGTGCGTACCCTCACCCAGCACAACTAGGCGCCCGGGTTTGATGACGGCAGCCTTCTCCCCCGCAATGGCCTCGAGCGTGTCGCCCAGGATGCGCGTGTGGTCGAGCCCGATGCCGGTGATGGCAACGGCGACGGGATCGGTCGCACTCGTGGCGTCCCAACGCCCGCCCATGCCAACCTCGAGCACGGCAACATCTACCGCGGCCTCGGCAAACACTACAAGTGCAGCAGCCGTCAGCAGGTCAAACGGTGTGATGGTATAGGCGCGCTCCCCCGCCGCCACACGACAGGCATTCACGCGGCGTCCCGCCTCAACAGCAGCAGAAACGCCACGGGCAAACGCCTCATCGCTCACGACGCACCCATCGACCTCCATGCGCTCGGGATAGTGCACAAGCTGCGGCGACGTATACAGCGCGGTCTTTAACCCCTCACCACGAAGGATGGCGGCCGAAAAACGCGTGGTCGAAGTCTTGCCATTGGTACCGGCAACCTGAATGCAATCGAAATACTCATCCGGACGCCCCAGCTCATCGAGCATATCGACAACCGTCTCAAGCAGAGGCCCAGCATCCCCAGAAATCCGCCCCGTATCAGCAGCCAGCCCAACAGCCTCATCAAACGAAAGCAACTCAAACGAGAACGGAACGACATAAGACCCAGAACGCTTAGCCATAACCCAAAGTCCCCCATAACAGAAAAAGAGGCCCACCAAAAAGAATGAGCCCCTCGCGTTGACAATATCAGCCTTTACCCGATTGCAGCAAGATCAAGGCCACAACCAAGTGGCCCCAACCTACCAGTTGTAAACAACCACGTAAGCGAACTAGGAGCGGCCCGACGCTTTGCTCGCCGCAAGTTCCGCACGCAAAGGACAGCACTTAATGTGCTGTCCGTCTTGCGCAGGACTGTCCGCAGCGGAGAGCAAAGCGTCGGGACGCGTCCCCCAGTACCGCCTACGAGAAGTCAGCAACCTGAGCAGTCAGCGCCGTCAGGATCTCCTTGAGCTCAGCTGCACGGTCCCTCTTCTTCTGGACCACCGCGGGCGCGGCCTTAGCCACAAAGCCCTCGTTAGCGAGCGTCTTCTCGCAGCCGGCGAGCTCCTTCTGGGCCGCGGCGATCTCCTTCTCCAGGCGTGCCTTCTCGGCCGAAAGGTCAACCTTGCCCTCGAGCACCACAAAGACCTCGACGCCGCTGTCGACCACGGCAATGCTCGCAGCCGGCTTCTCAACGTCGGTACCCATAACCAGCGAGGCAGTGTTTGCCAGCGGCTCGATGGTCGAGCGCAGGCTCTCGAGCTTCTCGATGTCCTCGGCACCGGCGCGCACGACCACGTCGAGCTCGGCCTTGGGGCTCAAGCGATAACGCGAACGCGTGGCGCGGGCGGCAGAAACGACGGCGCGGCAAAGCTCAAACGCGCGCTCGGCGTCCTCGTCAACATACTTGGCATAGTCGGCGGGCTCGGGCCACTTGGCAATCATGAGCGCCTCGGCACGGTCAACGTTGCCCTCGGCATCCAGGTCGAGCACGCTCGCCGGCATGTTGTCCCAGATCTCCTCGGTGACAAACGGCATGAGCGGGTGCATCAGGCGAATTGAGGTATCGAGCACAAAGATCAGGTTGCGCTGCGCCTGCAGACGGCCCTCGCCCTTCAGGCGGGCCTTGGTGACCTCGACGTACCAGTCGCAGACCTCGTTCCAGAAGAACTGCTGCACGCCACGGGCCATGTCGCCAAAGGTATAGTTCTCGATGCCCTCGGTGACCATCTTGACGGCCTTGGCAAGACGGCTGAACATCCAGGCGTCGGCCGGCGTCTCCACGACGGGCTCGCCGGGCGTGTAGCCCTCCATGTTCATGAGCAGGAAGCGGCTGGCGTTCCAGATCTTCGTCACAAACGACTTGGCCTGCTCGGTGCGCGGGCTGTCGATGAGCTTCTTGGTCTTCTTGTCGATGTTCGCGTCGAACTTGACGTCCTGGTTGTTGGTGCACAGCGTGAGCAGGTTGAAGCGCATGGCGTCGGCGCCGTACATGCCAATAAGGTCCATGGGGTCAACGCCGTTGCCCTTGGACTTGGACATGCGGCTGCCATCCTTGGCAAGAATCGTCGGGTAGATGACGACGTCCTTAAACGGCACCTCGTCCAGGAAGTACAGCGAGCTCATGACCATGCGGGCGACCCACAGCGCGATGATGTCGCGCGCGGTGACGAGCGCCGTCGTGGGGTGATGTCCCTCGAGCAGCTCCGGCTTTTGCGGCCAGCCCTGCGTGGCGAAGGTCCACAGCTGCGAGCTGAACCAGGTGTCCAGCACGTTCTCGTCCTGATGCACGTGATGGCCGCCGCACTTGGGGCACACGTCGGTGTCCTCGGTAAGGGCGTCCTCCCAGCCGCAGTCCTCGCAGTAGAACACGGGGATGCGGTGGCCCCACCACAGCTGGCGGCTGATACACCAGTCCTTGAGGTTCTCCATCCAGGTGGTGTAGGTCTGCGTCCAGCGCGCGGGGTGGAAGGTGACCTTGCCGGAGTTGACGGCGTCGAGCGCCGGCCCCTTGAGCTTATCGACGGCCACGAACCACTGCTCGGACAGCCACGGCTCAAGCGCGGCGTCGCAGCGGTAGCAGTGCATGACGGAGTGATCGAGGTCCTCGACGTGATCGAGCAGGTCGTGCTCCTCGAACCACTTGATGACGGCCTCGCGGCACTCGTCGCGGTTCATGCCGGTGAACTCGCCGTAGCCCTCGACGACCACCGCGTGCTCGTCGAAGATGTTGATCTGCGGCAGGTCGTGGGCCTGACCCATGGCATAGTCGTTGGGGTCGTGAGCAGGCGTTACCTTGACGAAGCCAGAGCCGAAATTGGCGTCGACATGCCAATCCTCAAAGATGGGGATCTCGCGGTCCACGATGGGAAGCTTGACGGTCTTACCCACAAAAGCGGCCTTCTCGGGGTCCTTCGGGGAGACGGCGACGCCCGTGTCGCCGAGCATGGTCTCGGGGCGCGTGGTGGCAACGACGATGTAATCCTGGCCGTTGACCGGCTCGGTCAGCGGGTAGCGCAGGTGCCACAGGTGGCCCTTCTCGTCCTTATATTCGGCCTCGTCGTCCGAGATGGCGGTGGTGCAGTTGGGGCACCAGTTAACGATACGCTTGCCACGGTAGATCAGGCCGTCGTGGTACCAATCGCAGAAGACCTTGCGCACGGCCTGTGCGTAATCCTCGTCCATGGTGAAGCGCTCGTTGTCGAAGTCGACGGAGCAGCCCATGCGCTTGATCTGCTCGACGATGATGCCGCCGTACTCGTGAGTCCAGTCCCAGCAGGCGTCGACAAACTTGTCGCGGCCGATCTCCAGGCGGCTGATGCCCTCGCTCTTGAGCTTCTTGTCGACCTTGGTCTGCGTGGCAATACCGGCATGGTCGGTGCCGAGCACCCAACGCGTGGACTTGCCGCGCATGCGGGCCATGCGGATGATGGCGTCCTGGATGGAGTCGTCAGTAGCGTGACCCATGTGGAGCTTACCAGTCACGTTGGGAGGCGGAATGGTGACGGTGCAGTCGCCCACGCCCTCGCGGCGCTTATAGTAGCCGCCGTCGAGCCACTTCTGCAGGATCGCCGGCTCGTTGGTCGACGGATCGTAGTTCTTGGGCATCTCTTCCATATATCTCTCCCTGTCCCGCCGGCGTGTCCGCCTGCTTGGTTTTCGCTCGGTCAGGTCCTGGCTCGCACGAAGAGCACATTTAGTGCTCTTCGGCTCGTGCGGAATCTACGAAAACCAAGCAGGCGGACACGCCTTAGGTATCGATTACTTCAGTCTGAATGGACTTTGCTGAGACTTTAAACAAACACACAGAATAACACAGGTAGTTGGGGTTATTGCGTATATATAAAATAGCCTCCGACCGCGGATGGTCGGAGGCTATTTGCAAGCACATTTTTGGCTGGTTTACCCATAGATGCGCTGGGGCTGTTCTTCGCCCTTTACGGAGGCTTCGGTCACGACGACCTTGGAAACGCCTTCCTCGCTGGGCAGGTCGAACATCGTCTGCTGCAGCACGTCCTCGCAGATAGAGCGCAGGCCGCGGGCGCCGGTCTTGCGGGCGAGCGCCATGCGGGCGATCTCGTGCAGGGCCGTGTCCTCAAACTCAAGCTCAACGTCCTCGAGCTGGAACATCTTACGGTACTGGCGCACCACGGCGTTCTTGGGCTCGGTCAGAATCGACACCAGGTCGTCCTCGTCGAGCGCCTGCGTCTGGGTGACGACGGGCGTACGTCCCACGAACTCGGGGATCATGCCAAAGGCGTTGAGGTCCTGCGGGAGCACCTGACGCAGCAGGTCGTTCTCGTCGACCGAGGTGGGGCCGGCGATCTCGGAGTTAAAGCCCACGCCCTTGTTGCCCACGCGATCGGCGATGATCTTGTCCAGACCCACAAAGGCACCACCGCAGATGAACAGGATGTTGGTCGTATCGATCTGCAGCAGCTCCTGCTGGGGATGCTTGCGGCCGCCGGTGGGCGGAACGCTGGCCACCGTGCCCTCAAGAATCTTAAGCAGCGCCTGCTGAACGCCCTCGCCCGAGACATCGCGGGTGATGGAGAGGTTCTCGGCCTTGCGGGCGATCTTGTCGATCTCGTCCACGTAGATAATGCCCACCTGTGCGCGCTCAATATCGCCATCGGCGGCGTTGATGAGCTTGAGCAGGATGTTCTCCACGTCCTCGCCCACGTATCCCGCCTCGGTGAGCGTGGTGGCGTCAGCGATGGCGAAGGGCACCTTCAGCGTGCGGGCCAGCGTCTGGGCCAGAAGCGTCTTGCCCGAGCCGGTGGGGCCGATGAGCATGATGTTCGACTTGGCCAGCTCCACGTCGCCCTCCTGGGCGGCGGCGCCCATGGAGATGCGCTTGTAGTGGTTGTAGAC
>CABUTN010000044.1 GCA_902494565.1 uncultured Collinsella sp.
ACCTCGTGTACTATCGTGAGGAGCGGATCAAGAAGTCCCTCGGGTGGCTGAGCCCGATGGAGTACCGCAGGAAGCTTGGATACGCCTAGGCGCGGTCCAAGAAATCGTCCGCACCCCCATGTGACAAAGGAGCAGCCACTTTGTCACATTGAGTGGCATGTAAATCGAGGTCTAATACTTTTCCGAGAAGTGAACGGCCATACTTGGACCTCCGAAGCATCGACATTTTTAGACGTCAAACCCGCAGGATTTGGCTGGCAAAACCGCAGGAAATTGCATCTCGAAAGTGCCGATGCTTCGGGGGCCCGTTTTCACTCGTTCACTTCTCGGGAAAAGAATTAGACCTCGTTGTATGGGGTGCGGCTGGAGGGTGGTCATCGTTCAGTAGCTACCTCTTCCTTGTGAATCGCCTGAAGCGCAAGGCATAATGCATGTGACAAAGGGACGGCCCCTTTGTTGTGTTGATATGAGAGAAGAGTAGATGATCCTTTCGCTGGCCCCCATGGAGGGGATTACCGGGCATGTGTTCCGTCGCGTGCATGCGGAGTGCTTCGGTGCGCTCGATTGCTATTACACGCCGTTTTTGCCGCCGCCGCGGGTGGGAAACCGCTTTGGCGGCAAGGCGTTTAAGGAGATCGATCCTGCCAATAACCAGGGGCTCAACGTGGTGCCTCAGCTGATGTCCAAGAACGCGGACGAGTTTGTGTGGGCGGCACAGGTGCTCGCCGACATGGGCTACCGCGAGGTCAATCTCAACCTGGGTTGCCCTTCGGGAACGGTTGTCGCCAAGGGCAAGGGCTCGGGTTTCTTGCGCAATCTCGACGAGCTCGAGGCGTTCTTAAGCGATGTGTGCGAGCGGTCGCCGTTGCCGGTGTCGGTAAAGACCAGGCTGGGGCTGGAGAATGACGACGAATACGAGCGCGTGCTCGATCTGTATTGCCGCATGCCGTTGGCAGAGCTCATTGTGCATCCGCGCGTGCAAAAGGACCGCTATACGGGTTCGCCGCGCAAAGAGTTTTATGGCGAGACGCTGGAGCGTGCGCCGTTCCCCGTGGCATACAACGGCGACATTTTTGATCTTGAGGATATGGATGCGCTGGTGGAGGCTTATCCCGGGACACGCCATGTGATGCTGGGGCGTGGCTTGCTTGCGAATCCCGCGCTCGCTCGCATGGTCAAGGGCGGCCCTGCTGCAACGGCAGCCGAACTGCAGCGCTTCCACGACACGCTGTTTGCGGCCTATGCAGAAGAGATTGGCGGTAACGCGGTCTTTCGCATGAAGGAGTGGTGGTTCTACGCCAAATGCGCCTTCGCCGACCCCGCTACCGTTCACAAGCTCGTACGTAAGACCAAAAAGGTCGACGAGTACCGTGCCGCCGTCGAGCGGGTCTTTCGCGAGCAGCCACTCGCACCCATAGCTCGCTTCCGCGGCTAGTTAGACATCGGGGACGTTCTTTAACGACTAGTCATTTAAGAACGTCCCCAACGACTACCCCCAATGCCTACTCATTTAAGTGCGTCCCCAATGAGTAGCAAAAAGTTGTACGCCAGCATCCAAAGATGTCGAAAAATGTCGACTTTGGATGCTGGTGTATATGTTTGGGTCGGCGGGGGAGTTGAGTCTAGGCAATCATTGCATCGAGCGTGATGAGCTCCCTGAGTCGCTCCGTGCGTGTTTGCCCATGGCGCTTTGCTTTTGCGTCAAACGCATCAAGAACAGACTCACCCACACGTGCCGATAAAACAACGCTTGGCTCATCGGAGATCGACGGCCTTCCCAGCTTGATGGTGCGACCCTTCGGCCACTCATCTATTTCGTATGCCTTCGCGGCTTTCTCCAACTCTCCGGGCGTAAACCCCATCATCTTTTCGAGCTGCTTAGCATCCATGGCGCCTCCTATCGATCGACATAATGTCGAGCGCCGGTTCTCGGATTCTCTTTTTGAATACAATTTTGTAGACAAAATACAAGCAGTTTATCGGGCTAATTAGCTTGTTTTGACCTGCCTGTTCGATAGGAAATGAGCATTGACGGCTTCGATACTCCTTTGCTTTTCAGCTTGGAATTTGGATGCTCATTGAACTTCCGGAGGGGAGCGCTTTATTAAGCTATCGAGATTCTGGGCAGGAGCTCTCACTGGTCTTCGGTAATGGGACCAGCTTAATTCGCGACACAGTGTGTCGCGAATTGGAGTAGTCGTTGGGTGTCCTTCAATGGCTAGTCATACAAGAACGTCCAAGTGCCGGATTTTGTCATTTAGTGTCGTTCTCAGCGACTATTCTGGAGGGTCGTGGTCAAAAAAGGGCAAATATGAGTACTGTTGCAATTATGGTTGCATTTATTTTGCTATAAATAGTAGCTCCTGATGAGATTTGTTCCCATTAAGAGCTACGTTTATTGAACATATGAGGAGAAATAACGTCGTCTGCGGACGAGTGGAACTTTGAATAGTTCCTGAAATGATCAAAATTGCTGCTACTAAACAGGTAGCAGTACTCATATTTGCCCTTTTTTGACCATTGCTCCCTCGGAAACTCTTTCCCGAGGCATCAAACAGCCATAATCCAAAGGTCGCCTCAAACAATTAGCCGGTTAAGAGCGTCCATAGCTACCCAAAAGTTGTACGCCAGCATCCAAAGATGTCGAAAAATGTCGACTTTGGATGCTGGTGTACATGTTTGGGCCGTATGGGCTGGGTCCCTGGACGGACAGAGTGTGCGCACTAGAGCAGATTCTCCTGCACCCATGCGATGATGTCGCTTGACTCGTAGAGCGGCTTGCCGTCGATGAACAAGCAGGGAACCTGGCGTTTTCCGCCGACGGCGATAAGTGTCTGTTCGGCATCGGAATCGGTCGAGATATTGCGCTCGGGAATGGTCACGCCGTTATCGGCAAGGAAACGCTTGACCTTTATGCAATACGGGCAGCCGGTCATAACGTACAGTGCGAGCTCATGATTAGTAGCCATAGGTCTCCAATCGGTTGCGGTTTTGATTGAAATACCCAAAGCCGCCGCGGTCTATGCGCGGGCCAGTGACAACTCGATGGCCTGGGCCAGAAACGCCGTGGCTCCGGTGCCGCAGGGCTTGTCGTAGTAGTCAACAAAGCGCTGGTCGGCAAGATAGCCGTGGGCGAGGCCCAGGTACGCTTCGTTCTGGGGTTCGCGTCCCCAGTTGAGACCAATCCAACGACGATGCATCGCGACAAGCTTGCGAGCCTCGCTTCCATCCGCATCGCCGTCGCCCATGGCAATCGAGAGTTGACCCAGAATAGCGCGTTCAAGTTCCTTCATGTCGTTCCATGTCTGAGGATCCATGTCCAGTAACGTTTCGTTTGCTGCATCGATAGCCTCATCGCCATAGCGCGCCCGCGCCTCGGCACCGTAGCGCTCCTCGTTTTCCTGCACGGTGCGCCAGCGCTCCAGTTGCGGCAGGACGGCGCCCATGAGCGAGACGGCTTCGTCGAGCGACATGCCGGTGTTTTGCGCCAGCCGCGGGGCACAATCTTCAATCATCGCCTCCATGGTGGTGTCGTAGGTGTACTTGCCGTGGTCGTAGCACCACTTGCAGTAATGATCGGTCGCGGTGCCCGCAGCATCGGTACCGCAGTCGTCGGGCGTGAGTATCATGCCGCAGCTCTGACAATAGTGCTCGGGCATTTCGAGCAGATGAGACAGGGGCTCGCCAGTCACGGCGGCGATGAGCTTCATCATGTCGATGCCCGGTGTGACCTCGCCACGCTCCCAACGGCTGACGGCTTGGCGTGTGACGAAGAGCTTGGCGGCGAGCAGCTCTTGGGTAAGGTGATGAGCGCGACGGACAGCGATGAGCTTTTCTGCAAAGGCCATAGCGGCTCCTTTCTGCTGGTTGATGGCTTAAGCATACGCGGCGGCAGGCGCCCTTCCAAGCAACCGTTGGTTGCACGACGGGAGACCGCGGCGAAGAATTGCGCGCAACGCCCCACACCTCCATGCCGTACAATGACCGGCATGGAACCTATCGCACACATACATACCGACCTGCCGCAGAAGTTCGGCATTCCGCGCAACAGCTTTTTGGCGCCTCATCTGCAGGGACACATCGTCTTTGAGCCGGAATTTGCCTCCAATGCAGCGGTTGAGGGCCTGGACCCCTTCTCTCACCTATGGCTGTTGTGGCGCTTCGAAAACGGAACGCCCGGCGGCACGGCAAACGACATAGCTGCCGATGCCAAGTCGCAGGACAGGTCTGGCGCCAACGTCAAGTGGTCGAAGACCGTGCGCCCGCCGCGTCTGGGCGGAGCCGAGCGCGTGGGTGTCTTTGCCACGCGCAGTCCGTTTCGCCCTAATCCCATCGGGCTCACCTGCGTTAAGCTCGACCGCGTGGAGCTTACCGACGACGGCCCCATCATCCATGTGCTGGGGGCCGACCTGCGCGACGGCACGCCCATCTACGATATCAAGCCCTACATCCCGTTTGCCGACTGCCACCCGGATGCGACCGGCGGCTGGATTGAGGGTGCTCCGTGGCAAGAGCTCGATGTTGAGTTCCCGCAAGTGCTGCAGGATATGGTCCCGCCCGCAAAGCTCCCCGGTTTGGTTGAGGTTCTTCGCCAAGATCCGCGCCGCGCGGGCAGCAAGCACGAGCCAAACCGCGTTTACCACTTAGCTTATGCTGGGCTCGACATATCTTTTACGGTCGATAAAACCCAGCTAACCGTAGTCGCCGTCAACGACGCGCAAGACTAACCAGCCATTCGTCTGAACCCGTCAAATTAAGCGCCAAACCCCATGTCAAAATCGCCCATACTGGTGGACAATAACGCCTACCAAAATAGTCCGCTTTGCATGGGAGCTCAGCATGAAATACGACTTTAGCTCGCTTATCGACCGCCACGGCATGGACTCCATCGCCGTTGACTCTTGGGGCGAGATCCCCGGTATGGCTCCGAACGCACCAGACGAGGGCTTCGACCGCATTCCCATGTGGGTGGCCGACATGAACTTCGCCACGGTGCCCACGGTTCAGGAGTACATCATCAAGCGCGCTCAGCACCCCATGTTTGGCTACTTCAATCCGCGTCCCGAGTACTTCGACCACATCATCGAATGGCAGAGCCGTCGCAACGGCGTTGAGGACTTGGCGCCGGAGCATATCGGCTACGAAAACGGCGTGCTGGGCGGTGTCGTGTCGACGCTGCGCGCGTATGTCCAGCCAGGCGATGCGGTGCTGGTCCACAGCCCTACCTACATCGGCTTTACCAAGTCCATCGAGGCCGCGGGCTATCGCATTGTCCACAGCCCGCTTAAGCTCGACGACCAGGGCGTGTGGCGTATGGACTTTGAGGACATGGAGCGCAAGCTCGCCCAAAACCACATCCATGCCGCGGTGTTCTGCTCGCCGCACAATCCCTGCGGCCGCGTATGGGAGCGCGACGAGATCGAACGTGCCATGGACATCTATCGCCAGCACGATTGCGTGGTGATATCGGACGAGATTTGGTCCGATATCATCCTGCCGGGTCACAAGCATATCCCGACGCAGTCGGTGAGCGAGGATGCCCGCATGCGCACGGTTGCCCTCTACGCGCCTAGCAAGACGTTTAACCTGGCAGGTCTGGTCGGCAGCTACCACATTATCTACAACGAGACGCTGCGCGACCGCGTGTGCGCCGTGTCCAACAAGACCCACTACAACGAGATGAATGTCCTCTCCATGCATGCGCTTATCGGTGCCTATCAGCCGCAGGGCTACGAGTGGGTGGACGAGCTCAACCAGGTGCTTGCCGGTAATATCGAGTACTTCTGCGATTACGTGGATGAGCATTTTGAGGGTGTGTCTTATTCGCGTCCGCAGGGCACGTACATGGTGTTTCTGGACTGCACCGAGTGGTGCCGCGAGCATGGCCGCGATATTCAGTGGTTGCTTGACGAGGGGGCGCGCGTGGGCGTTGGATATCAGGACGGCCGCCCGTTCCATGGGCCCTGCCACATTCGCGTGAATCTGGCGCTGCCGCTTTCGCGCGTAAGGGAAGCGTGCGACCGCTTGGACCGCTACGTTTTTAATGCACGGTAAGTGAGCACTGCATGCGGGGCCTTCTGTCAAGTCGGCTGGAAGGCCCCGCATGGTAAAGCGTCTGTAACCATTGGGCGCTCGTGTGGTTTTGTTTGCTATTATCTTTAACCATTTCAGTCTGTAAACAGGATCGTCTGGAGCTCGATGAAAAGACCCCGTCGCTCGGTTGCCATATCGTTGTTTGTTGCGCTTGCGGTAGCGTGTGCCTTTGTCGTAGCGATAGCCGGCTGCTCCGAGTCGAATGGCAGGGCCTCGACGTCTACATTAGAAGGTCTGGACGCCTCGCAGGCCAAAGACGACGACCTTAAGACGCTCAACGTCGGCAGCGACCTCTATCCACCGTTTGTGTATACCGACGAGTACGGCGATATCGTTGGCCTGGATGTCGAGATATTAACCGAGGCTTTGGCCCGCATTGGTTACAAGCCAAAATACCAGCTGATCGATTGGGAAAAGAAGAAAGAACTGCTGGCGAACGGCGAGCTCGATTGCGTCATGGGCAGCTTTAGCATGACGGGTCGCGAAAACGAGTATCGTTGGGCCGGCCCGTACCTTGCGAGCCGCCAGGTGGTCGCGGTCGATCCCGAGAGCGATATCTACACGCTTGCCGATCTTGAGGATAAGATCGTGGCGGTTCAGTCCACCACCAAGCCCGAGGACATTTTGCTCAATCGTACAAATGAAAACGTTCCGCAGATCAAGGAGCTCTACTGCTTTTCGGACCGTTCATGCCTGAACCCGGCGCTCGTCGAGGGCCTGGTCGACGCCATCGCCGCGCATGAGTCCTTGCTGCTCACCTACGAAAAAGACTATGGCGTAACGTATCGAATTTTGGATGAGCCGCTGCTAGAGGTTGGTTTGGGCACCGCTTTCGATATCAACGATACGCGCGGTATCGACGTCAAGCTCACTCATGCCTACCAAGAAATGCTTGCCGATGGCACCATGGAACGCCTGGTGTCAAAGTACTTCGATGACCCTTCGTCATTTTTGAATGTGGAGGGTCTGTCATGATCGATGCACCCGACCACGCCGCTCAGGAGCGGGGCAATCGTTCGGCAGGGGCATGGCTCCTTGTCGCTCTGCTGGGGATAGCGCTCTCGGTTGCTGCCGGCATGATGAGCTACGGCTACACGACGGCCCAAGCCGAGCAGCGCTTTGCCGATGTTGTCGATTACGTGGCGACGCAGAGCCTTTCCTACGATGCATTCAACAGCGCCTATACGACCAAAAACCTGATTCGCGTTACGGAGATTGCCGGAGAGGCTGCCCGCGATATGGAGCGCGACGGTTCGGTGGATAGCGCCATGCTGGAGCAATACGCCGACCAGTTCAACGTGAGCGCGCTGATCGTGACGGACGCATCGGGCAATTTGGTGTCCGAGTCCTCGACGGGCGATGTGGGTTACGAGTCGCTCGCTACGTATCTCAAAGAATCACCCGTGCTGGAGGTGGCAACTCATCCGCTTAAGTCCTATACCGCCCGCATCACGCTTGCGGATGATTCGGTCGCAGACATTGGCTGCGTGACTCGGCAGGATGGCGAGGGCATCGTTATCGCGGTAAGGCATCAGAGCGCGAAGGCGGTTGCAAGCAATACACTCAAACTGCAGAGCTTGCTTGATGGCTATGAAACCATCGATAGCGGCAATATCGTGATCGAAAGCGACGGCAAGGTCGTTGCGACCAATGCCGTTGAACCCACCGTATTGGGCGTATTCGATCTGCCTGCGACGGACGTCTTCATTGTCGACGGTATTAAGGATCGATGCCTGGCTGGTAAGGTCAGATTGGTTAACGCCGACGGCGAGTGGTATTTGGGCACATTTGGAAAAGCGCACAAATTCTATGTGTACACCTATGCCTCGGCGCGGCGCTACTTTGAGGTCGTCGCGGCTGTTGCTGCCGGCGTGCTGGCGCTCTACAGCGGTGTTATAGCCGTTGTTGTGACGGTGCGTCGCCGCGCTGATCGCCGACGTTTGACGGACTTGCTGCAGCAGGAGCGCGACTATGGCGACAAGCTGGCAAAGGCGGCGCGTGAGGCCTCGTCTGCCAACTCGGCAAAGACAGAGTTTCTGCGTCGCATGAGACACGATCTGCGCACGCCCATCAACGGCATTCGCGGCATGGTCGAGGTCGGCGATGCCAATGCGGACGATTTGCAAAAGCAGACCGAGTGCCGCTCAAAGATCTGGACGGCGTCGGGACTGCTGCTCGACCTTGCCAACGAGGCCCTGGATATGAGTCGCCTGGAGAGCGGCCAGGTCGACCTGAACCTCGTACCCACAAATTTGGTGGCACTCAACTGTGAAGTGCGCGATATTCTGGAGCGCCAGGCCGAGGAGCGTCTGGTGACAATTATCTGCGACCAGCAGACGCTTGATCATCCCTATGCACGGGTGAGCGTGACGCACCTCAAGCGCTTGTTGCTCAATATTGCCGGCAATGCCGTCAAGTACAACCGCCAGGGCGGCCATGTTCGCCTGGTGTGCCGCGAGGTGGAACCTGTAGATGGCGTCCCCGTCTATGAATACACGATCGCCGACAACGGTATTGGCATGAGCGAGGAGTTCCAGCAGCACCTCTACGAGCCGTTTTTCCGCGAGGAGCAACAGGTGGAAGGCGCCTCATCGGGAACTGGCCTGGGCGCGCCTATCGCAAAACAGTTGGTCGAGCTTATGGGCGGAACCATGAGTTTTACGAGCGTCTTGGGGCAGGGGACGACGTTTACCATCCGCCTGCCGTTCGAGAAATGCAAACGCTCTGAGATTCCTCAGGCAGTGCGCGCGGATGCGGGCGATGGCGATGCGCTCCAGGGCTTGCGTGTTTTGCTCGTAGAGGATAACGATCTGAATGCCGAGATCGCGCAGTTTACACTCAGCCGTGCCGGTGCCGTCGTGACGCATGCTAAGGATGGCGAGTCTGCCGTTGAGGCGTTTGCCGCGAGCGCGCCGCACGAGTACGACGTGGTGTTGATGGACATCATGATGCCGGGCATCGACGGCCTTGAGGCCACGCGTCGGATTCGAGCACTCGATCGCGAGGATGCCGCGACCACGCCGATTATCGCCGTGAGCGCCAACGCCTTTGCCGACGATCGCAGGCTTTCGCGCGAGGCGGGCATGAACGCGCACCTGAGTAAACCCGTGAGTTCGCAGGAGCTCGTTGAGGCGCTTGCGCACATAGCTGCCGACGCTTTATAGCAATATGGCCCGGTTCCAATGTTGGTTGGAATCGGGCCATATTGCTATTGATGAGGTCTGCTGAGGGGGCTTACTTTTCCTGAATCTGCTTACCGCAAAGATGTTCAATCGTAATCTCGTAGAGCTGGACGCCCTTAATGTCCTTGGCGATTTCCTCTTCGACTTCCTCGGCAGAAGGGTAGTACTTAAGCGCGAGCTGGCGGACTTTATCCTCGATAAACGCGGGAGTGTCATTTGCCAGGCGACAGCGGCCAAAGACCACGGTACTCATAACGTAGGGAGCCCAGTCACCGTCCTTGTGCCACTCGTTGCCGTAAACGGTAAAGCAGACCTTGTCATCGCGCTTGAGTGCGTCGACCTTGTGGCCGGCTTTGGCGCCATGGAAATAAATCTTGTCGTGCTCGGTGTCAAAGAAGTAGTTGACGGGAATGGCGTACGGGTAGCCATCGTCGCCGTTGACGGCAAAGACGCCGCGCTTGCAGGTAGCGAGCAGTTCGCGCGCTTCCTCGTCAGTGATGGCGCGTTTCTTTCGACGTAAGGGCCTAAACATCGTTGGCTTCCTTTCTGGTCGTGCGTGGTGGTTGAGCACAAACTATAGCGAAACGGGTCCGTTTTTCTTGATGCGGGCGAGTATGTTTTTGAGCTTGTTAAAGTCGAGCGGTTTGGACAGATGGGCGTTCATGCCGGCGTCGTGTGCCGCCTTGGCGTCCTCGGCAAAGGCATTGGCGGTGAGCGCGATGATGGGGATATCGGCTGCATCGACCTTCTCGCTCAGACGAATCACGCGGGTTGCCTCGTAGCCGTCCATATCCGGCATCATGATGTCCATCAAAATGGCATCGAAGCTGCCGGCGGGATGCGACAGGTACAGATCGACGACTTCGTTGCCGTTGGCGGCGCGGGTGACCACGATGCCCTCGGATTCTAGCAGCGCCTGGGCAATCTCGGCATTCAATTCGTTGTCTTCGGCGAGCAGCACGTTCATGTCGGCGAGCGAGCAGTCGGGCGCACTCTCAACCGTATTCGCCCGCGCCTGGGGGTTCTTGTCGATATCGAGCGGAATCTCCACGTAGAACGAGGTGCCCACATGGAGCTCGCTGGTGACTTCGATAGTGCCGTCCATCAGTTCAATAAGCGACTTGACGATTGGCATGCCCATGCCGGTTCCTTGGAACTTGCTGCGCGCATCGTCACCTTCTTGGGCAAACGGCTCATAGATATGTTTTAAGAATTTGGGAGTCATGCCAATGCCGGTATCCGAAACGCTAAAGCAAAAGAGCGCGCGCCCGTTATCGAGTGGCTTGGTCTTTGAGCTAAAGGTGACGGAGCCGCCGCGCTTGTTGTACTTAATGCTGTTGTCTAACAGGTTGATCATGATCTGTCGGATATGGGTGGGACTGCCGATCATGTATGGCCCCGTGGCGTACGGCAGACTATTGTCCTGCATTGTGATGCCGTTACTGGACGCGCGGAGCTTGCACAGCACCAGCGTATCGTCACAGAGCTCTTTGAGGTTAAAAGGCGCATGTTCCAGTGTTAGCTTGCGGTCTTCGATTTTGCCCATCTCGAGGATGTCGTTGATCAGCGAGAGCAGGTGATTGGCGGCAACGCGCGCCTTGGCACGGCTCTCGCGGGCGACTTGCATATCGCCTTCCTTCAATTCCTCGATCTCGATAAGGCCCAGGATGCCGTTGAGCGGCGTGCGGATGTCGTGGCTCATGCGCGTGAGGAATGCCGTCTTAGCGGTGTTGGCAGCATCGGCTTTTTTGCGCTCGGTTCGAGCGCGCACGAGCGCCCAGATGAGCAGGACGATGCCGACCGACAACATACCGATGAGGGTAGCTGCAATGGCGGTGCGGTTGCGGTAAAGGAATTGAAGCGTGTTGGATTCCTGGGCTGTGTACGACGTAGAGGAGTAATTGCTTGCGGAGAGCGACTCTCCGGCATTGATGATGCCCTTGTTGATGATTCCCAGCAGCTCAGGCTTTCCGCGCGAAATCCAGCACGAGAGCTCGCAGGTGTCAGGGAGCTCGACCGTCTCGCAGTCCTCGAGATCATAACGATCGCCGAGGGTTTTTACGCGTGAACTGGGAGCGACGACGCAGCGCGCCGTTCCCCTCCTGAGGGCGTCGAACGCTTCATCGTCGGATCGGTATTCGGTCACGGTCGCTGTGGGGAACAGACTTTCAAGTACGTTTCGGTTGATAAACGATGATTTGGTGCAGGCGATGTTCTGAAGGTCTTTGTTCAGGTTGCTTCCGCTGTGGATGGCGGTGAGGGATATGGTCCCCAACGATACCGACTGCACAACGCCTGATTGCTCGGCAAACCAGTAATCTCGGTATACCGGCAGCGCGACGTCTATGCTTCCCTTTGACAGGGCCTTTGACATCATCTTGTAGCTATCAAAGGCGACGGTTTTGACCGTAATGCCAAATTTATCGTGCAACGTCGTCGCAAGCGATGCGAGCGAGCCTTCCATTTTGCCGTCTTCGTCTTCGTTGCAGTAGGGGAGTTTGCCCGTAATGTAGCCGAGCGTGATGGTGCTGTTGTTCGCCTTGAGCCAGGCGCGCTCATCGCCGGTGAGCGAGGATGATCCGCTGTTTTGCGCTGAATAGTTCGATTTGACCTCGTCGTTATAGCGGGGGTTGACGCGGTTGATTGCCGCCATTGCGGAGTTGATGTTGTCCATCAGGTCGGGGCGGCTTTTGGGAACGGCAAAGTAGTAGTCGCTCGAACCGACGTAGAACATGGGCGACGCCTCGGGCGACGAAATGGTGTCGTTCATGATGATGGCGTCGACCTCGCCGTTTGCGAGCGCGTCAAAGAGAACGGAGCCTCCGTCATACTCCCTGTATGTGCAGGCGATTCCCTCGTTGGCGAGCCACTGCTGGCCGACGATGGTTTGCATAACACCGGAGTTGTAACCGATGGTGAGACCCTGGAGTGCTTGAGGGTCACCCTTGGCCAGGTCGTCACGGTCGGGCCTGGCGTAGATGTAGTAGCGCTCGGTGCCCTCGGGGTTCGAGGAAAAGAGCAGCTTTTGGGCGCGTTCCTCGGAGTAGGAGATGTTGGGCATGAGGTCGATCTCGCCTGCCTCGAGCATGTCCATAAGCTCGGTGAAGGTGCCGGAGACGTATTCGTACCGCCAGCCGGGCGTGTAGTACGACAGGGTCTGGAGGTACTCGTAACCCCATCCCGAGAGACGCTCGCCGGGGGTGCCGTTCTGGAAGCCCTTGTTGTTGACGAGCCAGCCGACGCGGACCGTCTTGACTGGCTGACTAGAGTCATCGGCAAAAGCCTGGACAGGCGCGATGGAACTCAGTGCGGCAAGCGCGGCAAGCACAATGGTCAGGGCGCGACATATAACTGAACGAAGGACAGTGGCAGCTCTCACATGCAATCCTAACGAATCGAGACAATACCGCATAAGGATACCAGCTCAGCCTGCCCAGTCGGCAGCTGTACCGCTAAACGCTCCCGCCCGGCAGTCATCGGGGACGTTCTTAAACGACTAGTCATTGGGGACGTTCTTGTTTGACTAGTCATTTAAGAACGTCCCCAATGACTAGTTCCGTTTGCTGGGGAGGCGTGGGACAATACCGAGCGAACGTGATTGGTTGTCCGTGGAAAGGGTCGCGATGAAAAAGCTCAGGACGCTTGCTGACGTGTTGCGCCAGGCGGGCTTCGTGCGCATTACGGAGCTGTTCCTCGTCTTCTATCTGCTGTGCTCGACGGCCGTCTGGCTGTCCGAACCCACGACCCTCACGTTTGGCGATGGGCTCTGGTTTAGCTTTGAGACCGTATCGACGATCGGCTTTGGCGACATTCCGGCCGAAACGCCGGTCGCCCGTGTCATCACGGTCGTCCTGAGCGTTATCAGCATTTTTTACATTGCCATGCTCACGGGCGTTGCGGTGAGCTACTGCAATACGCTCATCAAGATGCGCCAAAAGGACACCATGGCGCGCTTTATGGATGATCTGGAGCATTTGGAAGAGCTCGATCGCGACCAGCTCGCCGATCTGTCGCGCCGCGTGCGCGAATATCGGCGCCGCCAACGCTAGAGCGGGCGCCACGCATCACGACGAGGGGATTGCATATGAACATCACGGTGTACCTGGGCGCGAACGTCGGCAACGACCCGGCGTTTCTGCCCGCGGTGCAGGAGCTGGGCGACTGGATTGGAGCCAACGGCCACGCGCTGGTATACGGCGGGTCCAAGTCGGG